>CAYPCK010000533.1:0-2075 GCA_964409185.1 uncultured Anaerolinea sp.
GCCCGCCAATGGTTGCCACCTCTGCCTGGAGCGTGTACGGTTCGCCGAAAATTTTCACCTGCTTCTCACGGTCGGCGATCCTGCGCCCGAGGGTGTACGGCGCCTGCCACGAAACGATGCAGATCGTATTCTTCGGGTTTTCGATGTTGTTCTTCAAGTGGTGGAGGATGCGGCCGCTTTCCATCATGCCCGAAGCGGAAATGATGATCATCGGGTCGTCCCGTTCGTTCAACGCTTTCGATTCTTCCACCGATTGAACGTACGTCAGCATCTTGAAGTCCAACGCCGGGTGACGCGCCTCCTCCACAAACTTTCGGGTTTCCGAATCAAACACTTCGGGATGGCGCATGAACACCTCGGAGGCATTAACCGCCAGCGGGCTATCCACGAACACCGGCGCGAGAGGCTCATCACCGTCGTGCATCATCATATTCAAGTGATAGACCATTTCCTGCGTGCGCCCAACGGCAAAGGCGGGGATGATCACCTTGCCGCCGCGCTCGAGCGTCCGGCCGACAACCTGCCGAAATTCATCAAACGCCGCCGATGGATCGTTATGCTTCTTGTCCCCGTACGTTGATTCCATCAACAAATAATCCACCGGCACATCGGGCAAAATCGGGTCGCGCAACAGCGGAAGTTTGAATCGCCCGATATCCCCGGAGAACCAAAAGCGAATCCTGCGACCGTTTTCTTCGATTTCCAAGTACACCGATGCCGAACCGAGAATATGTCCTGCTTCCGAAAATCGCGCCGTCACGCCGGGGATAGGTTCGAACTGCCGGCCATAATCCACGCCGCGGAATAAATCGGCGGCGTGTTGCGCGTCAACTTCGGTATACAACGGCTCGATGGGAGACTCTCCTTTTGCGAGGCGTTTCGTATTGACAAATTTCGCGTCCGATTCTTGAATGCGTCCTGAATCCGCCATCATCAACGCGGCGAGATCGGTCGTTGCGCGCGTGGCATAAATTGGACCATCGTATCCATCGTTCACAAGATTCGGCAGATTGCCGCAATGGTCAATGTGCGCATGCGAAAGAATGACAGCATCCACTTTGCGAGCATCATACGCAAAATTCAGATTCCGAGAATAGGTCTCATCCCGTTTACCCTGATACAAACCGCAATCGAGCAACAGACGATGTCCGTTGATCTCGAGCAAATGTTGACTCCCCGTCACCGTATGAGCCGCGCCGTGAAAATTGATACGCATTTCAGCCTCCGAGCACCTCAAAAATCTGCCTGCCGTACATTTTATAACGCCAGGGCGAATCGCGCATCGCCGCTTCCAGGTCTTTCATGGAAGTGGGTGGGGTTTCTGCCAGCATGCCTAGATAGAGTTTCGGCAAGACGATATCCGATTCGACCTTCATCTCCAAAGCGACTTTTTTCCGCCACCCTTTTATTTTTTCCAACCGCTTCACCACCGCATCACTCGGACGTTTTGGCTGTTCTTTGCTTACCAACGGTGCCGCTACCCCGCGCCGGGCGGCGGAGAGGAGATCGCGCCCCCATAATTTGATCTGTTTGGCGCTCAAGCCAATGCCCGCGAGATCAACGTCCTTTTCCGGCAGATTTTTCGCAATTTCCAACAACAGGGCATCTTCGATCACTTTGAAGGGCGGGCGATCCAGCCTCTCGGCAATCGCATCCCGGCAATGACACAGTTCTACCAATATCGTCAAGTCGCGTTGGTTGACGTCCTTCCGACCGCTGAACCGCTTCCATGTGGCGCCGTTGAGTTTTTCCTTGGGCACTTCCACCTTGCAGGCGCGAGAGAAATCTTCGAGCGCGAGTTCCAACCGTCCCTTTTCCTGAAGTTCAGTTACCAGTTGATCTCGCAGGGCAAACAAATAATGCGTGTCCTGTCTTGCGTAATCGATCTGCGCCGGCGTGAGCGGTCTCGCGCCCCAATCCGCTTTTTGATGGCGCTTGTCTATTTTGACCTGAAATTTCCCGGCGAGGAGCGTGTCCAACCCCACAGCAGGGTAGCCGAGAACACGAGCCGCCTGCATGGTATCGAATAGATTCACGAATGCAAACCCAAAATCACGACGCAGACAGATCAGATC
>CAYPCK010000534.1:0-246 GCA_964409185.1 uncultured Anaerolinea sp.
TGAAATTGACCGAGCAACCGGAGATCATTTCGTTTGCCGGCGGGTTGCCCGCGCCGGAGGTCTTTCCGCTCAAACAGTTCGGCGAGGCGTGCAAGGAGGTGCTCGACCATCACGGCGCGCAGTCGCTTCAATATTCGACCACGGAGGGGTATCGCCCGTTGCGCGAGATGATCGCGCGGCACACCTCGCGCTTCAGCGCGGAGGTCACCGCCGATAACATCCTGATCACCTCCGGCTCGCAACAGG
>CAYPCK010000534.1:256-2066 GCA_964409185.1 uncultured Anaerolinea sp.
TTACATCGTGGTCGAATCGCCGACTTACCTCGGCGCGTTGCAGGCATGGAACGCGTACGGCGCGCAGTACATTCCCGTGCGGGCAGACGAGCACGGCATGATCGTGGATGAACTGGAAGCGGCGCTTCGAGTCGGACCTAAATTTATCTACATCCTGCCGAATTTTCAAAACCCGAGCGGTTCGACCCTCAATTTCGAGCGGCGCGAACAACTCGTGCGCATCGCCGACCGCTACGGCGTGCCGATCATCGAGGACGACCCGTATGGGCAACTACGTTATGAAGGAGAGCACGTCCCAACCGTTGTATATCTTGATAGCAAATATCACGGTCAAAACGGCGGAACGTATTCCGGCAATGTGATCTACCTGAGCACCTTCTCGAAATTGCTTGCGCCCGGTTTAAGATTGGGATGGGTGATCGCGCCGCCGGAGGTCATCCGCAAACTGGTGATGACCAAACAAGCCGCGGATCTGCATACGCCGTCGTTCAATCAATACGTGGCGTATGAAGTGGCAAAAGGCGGATTCCTCGACGAGCACGTCAAAGTGATTCGTGCCACGTACAAGGAACGAAGGGATGTGATGATCGAAATGATGGAGGAAATGTTCCCCGACGGGGTGACGTGGCGCAAACCGCAGGGCGGCATGTTCTTGTGGGGCATCCTGCCCGAATGCATGGACGCGGCAGAGGTGCTCAAGCGCGCCATCGAGAAAAAGGTGGCATTCGTGCCGGGCGAATCGTTCCACCCAACAGGCGGGGGCAAGAATACCATGCGATTGAATTTTTCGTATTCCTCGCCGGAGACGATCCGCGAGGGGATTACAAGGTTGGGAGTGACGTTGAAGGAATTGATCGCGGGCAATTAACCGTAGGGGCGCGATATATCGTGCCCCTACGCACGAACAATCGTTATCAATTCATCGAACGAGCGGATCGTTTCACAATCGGCATCGGGGAAGAGATCGCCGGGATCGTAGAGCACGGGCCGCAGACCCGCGCGGCGCGAGCCGATCACATCCGCGTAATAATTATCCCCCACGTAGATCGTTTCTTCGGCGCGCACGTCAACCCGTTTGAGCGCGTGCTGGAAGATTCCCGGTTCGGGCTTGTACGAATCCACTTCGCCGCCGGCGAGTGAAAAATGGAAGTACTCACTCAACCCATGTGAGTCCAGTTCCTCTTGAAACGACTTGTCGCGGTTCGAGATCACCGCCAGGATGTATCCCTGTTCTTTGAGTTGCGGCAGGACGCGCTGGGCATCCTCGGGCACGATGCTCTTCGGGGTGTAAAACTCGCCCATGTAGGCAGAGACCTTCGGCGCCAGTTCCTCGGCTATTTTTTTGGAAACGCCAAGCGCGCGCAAACGACGCTGGCTATACTGAACCCAAAATTTCGCGTCATCGCTTGCGTACATTTTCATGTCGTTCAATAGGTCTTGCGAATTCGCCCAATAGACCAGCTCCCAGCGCAACGCATTGACGCGGTCCGCTTCGGAAAAGTCCACACCGAGCGAGCGGATGTATTCCGTGGAAACCTCGCCGCCCGAGGGGACGCTGTGTCGTAAGGTTCCGTCGAGGTCGAAGAAGATGGCTTTGATTCCGTTGGAGGGCATGAAAACTCCAGGAGGTATAAAACACAAAGGTTGAAATGTGGATGAGCGAATAGCCTTTCCATAGATTTCCTTTGTGGCAAGTTGAATTCCGTATTATTCCGATTAACCAAAATTGGTTAATTTTTCACGTGTGTCATGCTGAGCGAAGCATCTCTATGACTGAAATTCGAGACCCTTCGCTATCGCTCAGGGTGAC
>CAYPCK010000535.1:0-2062 GCA_964409185.1 uncultured Anaerolinea sp.
CATGATGCAGTTGCCCGAGAAGATGGTATACAAAAAGATCATCCAGACCGGGCGGCTGGCGGAAAAACTCGGGGCGCAGGTGCTGGGTCTGGGCGCGTTCACCTCGGTGGTGGGGGATGCCGGTATCACCATCGCGGAGGCGCTCGAAGTGCCGGTCACTACCGGCGACTCGTACACCGTAACGGTGGCGGTGGATGCGATCCGTCAAGCCGCCTGTGTGATGGACATCCCGTTGGGAGGCGCAACCGCGGCGGTGGTCGGCGCGACAGGCGCGATCGGGAGTGTGTGCGCCGAACTGCTCGCGGATGAGGTGGAGCGCCTGATTTTGATCGGTCGAAGCCGCGAAAAACTTGAAGGGTTAAGAGACAGGCTGAAATTGCGGGCGCGAAGCGAGATCGTCGTCAGCACTTCGATGGATGCCCTTGCAGAATCGCAATTAATCCTGACGGTGACGAGCGCGGTCCACGAGGTGATTCGTCCCGAACACCTGCAAGCGGGCAGTGTGGTGTGCGATGTGGCGCGCCCTCGTGATGTTTCTGCAATGGTCGCCTCGGCGAGAGATGATATATTAGTCATAGACGGAGGAATGGTAGACGTACCAGGACCCGTTGATTTCCATTTTAATTTTGGGTTTCCACCGGGCAAGGCGTATGCCTGCATGGCAGAGACGATTGCCCTGGCATTGGAAGGTCGCTTCGAGGATTACACGCTCGGGAAACATCTGACGAGAGAACGCGTGGAAGAGATCGATGCGATCTGTAAAAAACACGGCTTCCGGGTGAGCGGGTTCCGCTCGTTCGAAAAGGAAGTCACCGAAGAACAAATCGACACCGTGCGCCGCAATGCGAAACGCGTTCGCAAATTGCACCCGGCGCGCCGTTAACTGTGGAGGCTGCTTATGGGAAAAGCCCGCCTGTTGATCGTGGAAGATGATATCGATATCGGGAACATGCTGAAGATCTATTTCGCCGGCATGGATTTCGAAGTCGATGTGGCCGTTCGAGGCGCGGATGCGTTGGAAAAGACCCGCAACGTCCTGCCGCATTTGATCGTGCTTGATATCATGCTGCCGGATATCGACGGCTACGAAGTGTGCCGCAACCTGCGCACGAACATGCGCACGAGTCACATTCCGGTCATCTTTCTCACGCAGAAGGACGAACGCAGTGACAAACTGCAAGGGCTCGAACTCGGCGCGGACGACTACATCACCAAGCCGTTCGACATCGAAGAATTGAAACTGCGCGTGCAGGGCGCGATCCGACGCGCCGAGCGCGAGAGTCTCACCGACCCCCGTTCGGGTCTGCCCGCGGGACGGCTGATCGAGGAACAGTTACGACGCATCATCCGGGAAAAAGGGTGGGCAATGCTCGATGCGCGCGTGAATGAATTCGAGCCGTTCAAGGATGTGTACGGCTTTGTGGCGGGCGACGATGTGCTGCGTTTCACCGCCATGATGATCGGCGAAGTGGTGGATGAAGCGGGCACGACCACCGATTTCATCGGTCATGCCGGCGGCGATAACTTCATCATCATCACCCGCGAGGAAAAAGCCGCGCTCATCAAGAACCGTCTCAAGGAGCGCTTCAACAAGGAAGTGCAGACGCACTATAACTTCATCGACCGCCAGCAGGGGTTCGTGCAGGCTCCCGCGCCTGATGGCACCACCATCCAAATTCCCTTCATGACCATGTCTGTCGGCGTGATTTCTCCGAGCGGGCAATCGTTTGCGGACATCCGCGAGATCACCGAACTTGCGGCAGAAGCGCGCCGACAGGATTCCGCATAACCCACCGGGCGCATCATGTTTGCCGGGCAGGAAGTAAGCTTCTGGTTAATATCCATTGCGCTGGTACTGCTGGCTCTGGTACTGGTGGCTGTTTTGTTTCGCCGCCTGCCGGAGGATATGCAGACAGGCAGGATGCCCGGTACCCCTGTTGTTGAACTCCCACCCGCCAGCAATTCCAATGAAGCGATCGTCACCATCCAGCCGGGCGGGCGGGTGGATTACCTCAACGATCTCGCGCGCGAATGGTTTGGCTTGCGCTCAGAAGAACCCCCC
>CAYPCK010000536.1:0-2056 GCA_964409185.1 uncultured Anaerolinea sp.
AAATATTAGAGTTTTTATACTCATTTGAATTCAAAAGGCGAAATACCGGCTTTAGAATATAATAGCTTTAGAATATAATATAAACGGCCTGTGAGCAATAATGTGGGCGAGTTTTCTAAGTAACCGGCCGGAGCAATGCACGAATATTACAAATCACTCCCCGACCTTGGCGAGCGACTCAAGGTCGCCATCACTGGCATTGACCGCGAGGGGTTGTACATGGTCAACGTGAAGCAGAGGTATGAAGGCGTGTTTGCATGGCTGGAAACGCCCGGCGTGATGTGCCTCCGCTTCGAGGATTTGATCAACGATCGGGATGCCACTTTGAATGCCATGCTCGAGGAGGTGGAAAAGACCGATTACAAAATCCCCACGCCTCGTGAGAAGGCGTTGTCCGTTTTGGTAGAGGCGATCCAGCCGGGAAAGAGTCACACCTTTCGTTCGGGGAAGACCGGCGGTTGGAGAGAGTTCTTTACCGCCGAGCATAAAAAGTTATTCAAAGATGTCGCGGGAGATTTGGTGGTCAGATTGGGGTATGAGAAAACGAATGACTGGTGAACGGACTTTGTCGGCTGATGGTGTTGCCCGCACGGGGATGAATCCCCGTGCTATTCTTACCAAACCGCATGATGGCGGCTCGGCAGATTCAGTCCGCTTTAGCGGGCTTTGTATACTAGCACAGCGATTTATCGCTGTGCGGATATGAGGCGGGAAATGAACGAATTTTTCAAGCAACGCGTCTGGCGCGGACTCGTCCGCCGCTTCAACAACCTCAAGATTGCGCATATGGCGCGGCAGGTTGCTAAGCGAGAGCCCCGGCCGAGCGGCGCGCCGGTCGTGTTTTTCAAAGCCTCCACCGGCATTGACGATCTCTCGTGGAACAGCGGATTTCACCTGCTCGTTTCGTGGGCATTGCGCTTGAAAGGAATCCCGGTCGCCTATTTCGCGTGCAATTCTGGAATGAGCAAGTGTGTGCTGGGAACGAATCGGGATGATCCGCACAGGGAGATGCCGTGCAAGACGTGTGTGAGTCAGGCAAGGGTGTTGTATGCGGGGGTGCCGTCGAAGGTTGAAGGTCAAAGGTCTCAGGTCGAGTGGTTCAACTTCGAGCGCGACCCGCAACTCGTATCTCGTATCTCGCAACTTTCTGTTCCAGAACTTTCTACTTTTGAAGTTGAAAATATCCCTCTCGGCTCGCTGTGCCTGCCCGGCTTACGCTGGATTCTCCGCATCCACCACCTGAACGATGACGAGAACACACGCTATCTTTTACGCGAGTATATCCTGTCCGCGTGGAATGTGGCGCAGAAGTTCTCGACGTTTCTCGATGAAACAAATCCGCGCGCGGTGGTCGTCTTCAACGGACAGTTCTTCCCCGAAGCAACCGCCCGATTTGTTGCGCAGAAGCGCGGATTGCGCGTCATCACGCATGAAGTTGGGTTACAACCTGCGTCCGCTTACTTCACCGACGGCGAAGCGACCGCGTACCCGATTCATATCCCGGATGAATTCGAGTTGAACGACGAGCAAAATGCAAAACTGGATGCGTATCTCGCAAAGCGTTTTCAGGGCGACTTCACGATGGCGGGCATCAAATTCTGGGCGGACATGAAAGGACTCGACGGGGCGTTTCTGCAAAAAGCCGCGCAGTTCAAGCAGATTGTCCCCATTTTTACCAATGTCATTTTCGATACCAGCCAGCCGCACGCCAACACCGTCTTCGAAGATATGTTCGACTGGCTGGACTTGGTCTTGGAAATCATCAAAGAACATCCCGAAACGCTGTTCGTCATCCGCGCCCATCCGGATGAGTTGCGGGTGCGTAAGTCCAGCCGCGAGACCGTGGCAAGGTGGGTAGAGTCTCGCCGCGTGACGGATTTGCCAAATGTAATCTTTGTCCCATCGAATGAAACACTCAGCTCGTACGAGTTGATTCAACGATCCAAGTTTGTGATGATCTACAACTCCACCATCGGGCTGGAGGCATCCATCATGGGCGCGGCGGTGTTGTGCGCGGGCAAGGCAAGGTTCACGCAATATCCCACAGTGTTCTTCC
>CAYPCK010000537.1:0-2054 GCA_964409185.1 uncultured Anaerolinea sp.
CGCATGATAAAAGATTATACACAAGTGAAATAAAAACATCGGATTCTAACATCCGATGTTTTTATTATATTCCGTAGGGGCAGGGTCACCCCGCCCATCCTAATCGTCGCGCCTGCCCATGCCGAGGACGAGGAAGACGTAATACAACAGTTGCAACACAGCAGTGACCAGCCCGGCGACGTACGTCAGCGCGGCGGCGTTGAGGACCTGGTTCACCCCGTTCTTTTCCTCTTCCGAGTAGATGATGCCGGTATCGGCCAGCAGGCGTTTGGCGCGCGCCGACGCGTCGAATTCCACAGGGAGGGTGGCGAGGGCAAAGAGCGCGCCGCCGGCAAAGAACGCCACGCCGACCCATGCCAGTTGCGTAAAGCCGAGGATCAACCCGGCGACGATGAGGATCCAGCCGAGGTTCGAGCCGATGTTGACCGCCGGCACAATCGCCGAGCGGAAGCGAAGCGGGGCGTATCCTTCGGCATCCTGCATGGCGTGACCCAGTTCGTGCGCCGCGATCGCCACCGAAGCCACCGACGGGCTGTTGGCTACGCCGTTCGAGAGGAAGAGGGTTTTATTGCGCGGGTCGTAATGGTCGGTGAGTTCGCCGTGCGTGCCTTGAATTTGCAATCCGTACACGCCGCTGTTGGCGATCAATCGCTGGGCGGCTTGGTAGCCGGTGAGTCCACTGCCCGCGCGGACGCGCGTCCATTTGTTGTAGGCGTGCCGCACATACCACGAGGTGGCGCCCATCAAGAGGAAGGCCGGCAAGGCGACACAGAATAAATACATGGGGTCGAAAAACATGGTTACTCCTTTTGCTTACTTTTGAGCGATCAATCCTAATAACACTTCTATGGCTTTATCGAGTTGCGGGTCGCGTTCGGCGGCAATGTCCTCTTCGGTGAGTTCGACGAGGAAATCGGGGGTCAAGCCGATGCCTTCGATCAGGCGTTCATCTGGGGTGAGCCAACGGGCAATTGTAACGCGCGCCGCGCCGTGATCGCCGCTCAGCGGCGACATGATCTGTACGGAGCCTTTCCCGTAGGTTACCACGCCGACCAGTTGGGCGCGTTCGTAGTCCTGCAACGCGCCTGCGAGAATTTCAGAGGCGGAGGCGGTCCCTTCGTTTACCAACACGACGATGGGAAGGTTGGTCGCCCGTCCGTTGCCGAGGGTGGAATATGGATCGCGCGTCCCATCGCCAAACTGTTCGTACAACACGACGCCTTCTTCGATGAATTGCGACGATACTTCGATCGCGGTTTGCAGGTAACCGCCGCCGTTGTTGCGGAGATCGATCACCACCCCTTGCGGGTTTTGCGCGAGCAAGTCATCGAGCACCGCCTCCAATTCCTGCGCGGTGTTATCGCCGAAGGTGTTGATATCCACATAGGCGATGTCGTTCTCGAGCATTTTGCCGGTGGCGCTGGCGATCAAGATCTTTGCGCGAACGATGCTGACCTTGAGCGGATCTTCCTCGGTCTCCCGTATGATCGTCAGGATGACCTGCGTCCCGGCGGGACCCAGCACCTTTTGCCGGGCTTCTTCGGGAGTCCTGCCGGTCATGTCCTCGCCGTCAATGGCAACGATCAGATCGCCGGGCTTCAAACCGGCGCCTTCCGCGGGGGAGCCTTCGATGGGGCTGATGATCTCGAGGTATTCGCCGGTGGTATCCACGTACGCGCCGATGCCTTCGTATTCACCGGAGAGTTGGCTAATGGTGCTTTCATACGCGGCGGGCGGCAGGTAATACGTTTGCTTGTCGCCGACCGCGTCCATCATGCCTTTGATCGCGCCGCGCATGAGGGCAACATCGTCCACGGGTTGATCCACATACCGGCTGTGGACGAAATCCCACGCTTCCCAAAATGGGACGAACAAGGTTTGCACATCGGCGGGGGCGACGGATTCCGATTCAGTCGAGACGACCGGTCCCGGTGCTGCCTGCTCCGGCAGGAAGTTATTGACGACCGGCAGTTGCGCGCTGGATGGGACGTAGTGCCCGACCAGCACGCCAGCCGAGAACACCGCGGACAGCAGAATCAGGCCGACGCGCGCGC
>CAYPCK010000538.1:0-2051 GCA_964409185.1 uncultured Anaerolinea sp.
ACAGGTAAAACGACTGCAATTCGCGCGTCTGGTTCGAGTGCGGAGCGACCCACTCGCCGAGAGTGTTCGTGATCGGAGTCCATGCCAGCCCGTCGCCTTGATAGTCCACGCCGAAGAACTCGAACGGACTGCGCGTGGCGCCGCCGTAGACGCGCGATGGGAACGAGCCCCACCAGCGTTTGATCTGCCCGCTGACGGGGGAGAATGTTTCAAAAGTGAATTTACTCCACAGCATGTACGCGCCAATCGCGCCGAACGCAACACCGAAGAAGGCGAGACCATCTTGAAGCCATGCTTTCCATTTTTGAGTCAGTTCGGCAAACGGGGAAAACAAAACTTTATCACTGTCGCTTCGATTGTGGAGAAAAAAATAAATGATTCGCGGGACGCCAAAGAAGAGCAGGGTGAAGCCGAAATCCATCAACGCTACCGCGCGTGGGAATCCTGCGGAGTGTTGGGATTGAGAGACGAGCAACATGATCACCCCGAGGACGGTTGAACTGGCGATGGTCGAAAGCAGGAGCAACGTGAACGTTTGGCGAAGATCGAAAGGGATGCGCCGTTGGTACAACCCGAAGGCGAAGGCGGATATAAGTTTAAGGGCGAAACCCAAGCCAGCCATCACAAGCGCGACGTTCGAGTACTCGTAATATTCTGGCAACCCGAGCCTGATGACGAAGGACAGAAAGACAGAAACGGTCCCCGCCAGGATATCCAACGGAAGGAAGTAACGAAGCAAATGCCCGCGAAAGACAACCCAAATTCCCGCCAGCGCGACGAAGAAGACCAGGTCGAGGCGGCTGAGGATGGTCATCGCGCCGATGACCCCGAGGCGGGTCAATTGCTTTCGCTGGTCGTCCGATTCCCGCCACGAGGTTTCGAATTGATATAGTTTGTAAACGAGCAGCATGACAAAGAACGTCGCGATGCCCGATTCCAAACCCTGCATGTACAGGTTGATGAGTATGTCGAAGTTGAAGACCCAATACAACGCGGCGAGCGCGCCGATGGCTGGCGCGAAAACCTTTCCGAGCAGGCGATAGAGCAGAATCGCCGTCGAGACCTGGAAGCCAGCCATCACGATGAGTAAAATGCGGAGGGGGAGCACCAGGTCGAAGCGGGCAAGAGCGAAGATCGGGATGCAGACCAGCATCCAGAGCGGATGATATCCGTTGGCGAGGTTGATCCCGTCGAAGGTGGAGCCGTGTCCCTCGCTGATGTTTTGCGCGACCTTGAAGTAGTAATAGGCATCGTCGCGCGTGAACCAGCGCAGTGAAAAATTCTGCGCATCCGACAGCGCGGCGTACGCGCTCACAGAGATCACAACGACGATCAGGATGATTTCGAACCAGGGGAGTTTTTTGAGCGCAGACAACTATTTGAAACCCAATTCGCTGCGCGAGATCACATGCCGTTGAATCTCGCTCGTGCCTTCATAAATTTCAGTGATCTTCGCATCGCGGAAATATCGCTCGACGGGCAGTTCCTTGCTGTAGCCCATGCCGCCGTGAATCTGCACAGCCTGGTGCGTGACGTACATCGCAGTCTCGCTGGCGAACAATTTCGCCATCGAGGCTTCGAGTGAATATCTGCCTCCATCTTTTTTTGATTTTTCTTTTGCCATCGCCGCGTTGTAGATGAGTAAACGCGACGCTTCGATGCGCGTTTTCATGTCCGCGATTTTGAATCCCGTCCCCTGAAATTGACCGATGACCTGACCGAACGCTTCGCGCGACGATGCGTACTGTCTCGCCGCTTCATACGCCGCTTCGGCGATCCCCAGCGCTTGTGTCGCAATCCCGATGCGGCCCGCATCCAGCACGGTCATGGCGATCTTGAAGCCTTCACCTTCTTTACCCAACAAGTTCGAAGCAGGGACGCGGCAATCCTCAAAGATCAATTCGCTCGTCGCCGAAGCGCGGATGCCGAGTTTGGGTTCTTTCTTGCCTCGAAGGAGTCCCGGCGTTTTGCCCTCCACGAGGAAGGCGCTGACGCCCTTTTGTTTTTTGGCGGGGTCGGTCATCATGAAGACGACGAAATACTCGGCGACC
>CAYPCK010000539.1:0-2038 GCA_964409185.1 uncultured Anaerolinea sp.
GTCAAAGAGGTGCTCGATAAAACATCCGCGCTCAATGTGGATTTGATCCTTTCCTCGGCAGGCGTAAGCGTGGGCGCATTCGATTTTGTCAAACAGGTCATCGAATCAAACGGCAGGATGGATTTCTGGCGTGTCAACATGCGCCCCGGCAAGCCGCTTGCCTTCGGCGAATACAACGGGATTCCGTTCATCGGCTTGCCCGGCAATCCCGTGTCGGCATTTGTGGGGTTCGAGGTCTTCGTCCGCGCGGCGCTGGGGCGGTTGGCAGGGTTGACGGGGGAAGGCAGGCATACCGTCCGTGTGCGATGCGCAGAGGAGATCAATTCAGACGGACGTGAAAGTTATCTCCGCGCAAATCTTCGCGAGGAAAACGGGGGCTACGTCGCGCGATTGACCGGGCAGCAGGGCTCGGGCAACATTTTGTCGCTAGTACAGGCTGATGCTTTACTAATTATTCCCGCTGGTGTAAAATGCGTGCCTGCTGGTCAGGAAGTTGAGGCATGGCTGTTATGAGGATTCATGAATAATCGACTTTCGCAAGCCGCGCTCGCGATTACCGTCATCGGATTGTTCGTCGCATCGTACATGACGGTGTACAAATTTACAAGCCAGGAAGTGCAAGACGCCATGTGCGTCGGGTCGCATGGATGTTCTGTGGTGAACGCGAGCGCCTATTCCGAAGTGCGCGGCATTCCCGTCGCCTTGATCGGGGTCGTTGGGTATATCATCCTGCTGGCGGTACAACTTCTCGAACGACGCCCTGGCGTTGTTCAGGATAACGGCACCCTGATTTTTTTCGGGATCTCGGTCACCGGTTTCCTGTTCACTGTGTACCTGATTTTTGTCGAAGTCGCCTTGATCAAGGCGTATTGTCCGTTCTGCATTACCTCGCAAGTGGCGATGACCCTGTTGTTTGTCATTTCCGTCATCCGCCTTATCAAACAACCTTAATCAGGAGGATTGAATGCCCCGCATCAAATGTCACTACGCCGATTGTGTGTTTATTGATGAAGGCTACTGCTCAGCCGCCGCCGTGGAAATTGACCCCGACACCGGTTGCGCCACCTACTCCCCGAGCGATGAAGCAAAAGCGGAGGAGGATTGGGACGAAGAAGAGTCGGAGGAATGGGAGGAGGAGGAAGATGATGAAGACGATGAACTATGGGACGAAGATGAGGATGAGTTTTAACGATTCTTTCCCCCAGTGAATTTGGTCACCCTTCGTAGGGGCAGGTCTCTTCAACAAACCTGCCCCTACGGGTTTAATTGATACAACAACACGCCCGCCGCCACTGCCAGGTTCAATGAACTCACCCGCCCGTTCATCGGGAGGGATACCGTCACATCGCACGCCTTAATCTGCTCCGAGGATAGTCCCTTTTGCTCGTTGCCCAACACAAGTATCCACGGGGATTGCGGGACAAGCGTTCGGTACTCCACATCACCGCGGGTGGAGGCGCCGATCAGTTGAACTCGTTCCGCGCGCGCCCACGCGATGAATTCAGCGAACGAGGTTTGGATAACGGGCTTCCAAAACAGCGCGCCCATGCTGGAGCGAACGACCGTCGGGTGATACAACTCCACGCCGCCATCCAGGAGGAATAACACATCGGCGCCGACCGCATCCATCGTGCGCAGGATCGCGCCGACGTTGCCGGGGTCCTGGGGAGAGACGAGCGCAACCGCAGATTTAGGAATTGGCGAATTTGAGAATCGGGTTTGTTTCTGGCGAACAACGGCAACGATGCCTTGCGGGTTGTCTTTCTCGGCGAGCGATGCGATGACCTCCGGCGAAACAGATTGAACCTTCGATGGGAGGCGCGAGATCAATTCGTTGGCGAATTTGCTGGACAACAGTTCCGGCGCATAGAAAATAGTCTCGACATCCCAACCAGAATCCACTGCCCCGCCGATATGATGGATGCCCTCCACCAGAAATAACCCTGTTTCAACACGGCTTTTTTTCTGCCGCAGGGATCGGGCGCGCTTTACCTGCTCATTATTCAGGCTGACGATAACCGGTCTGTTCATGCCTCAC
>CAYPCK010000540.1:0-2034 GCA_964409185.1 uncultured Anaerolinea sp.
CTCCTCACGCGTGGTGAAGCCATCGGCGCGCTCATCATCCAAAACCTGGAAAAAGAGCACGCCTTCACCGAGGAAGACTTGCGGTTTGCAACGGCTGTCTCCGGTCAAATTTCCGGGGCGATTCAAAACATCAGGCTTTTGCAACAGAGTCGTCAAATCGCCCTTCAATTCGAAACCGCCGCAGAGATCGCCCGCGATATCAGCGGCTCGCTTGATCTCGATGAATTATTGCTCAAAGCAGTGGACTTGATCCGCCTCCGCTTCAATTTTTATCATGCCGCCATCCTGCTTACCGATGCCCCTGGTGAATTTGTCAGCGTCCGCGAAGCCAGCGGCGAAACAGGTCCGCAATTGAAGCGCGACGGGCTCAAAATTGCCATCGGGTCGAAGTCCGTGATCGGCACAGTCGCTGAGACAGGCGAGACCCTGGTGGTCAACGACACGGCGCGTGATGCGATCTTCATGCCTCACCCAGCCTTGCCGGATACAAAATCGGAAGCGGCGATCGCCCTGAAAGTAGGCGAACGTATTCTCGGAGTGCTGGATGTGCAAAGCAGTCGGTCGTACGCATTTTCGAACGACAACCTGCGCATCCTCCAGACCTTGGCAGACCAATTGGGGATCGCCGTGATCAACTCCGAGCTATTTGCCGAAACCCAGGAACACTTGGCGCAACACCGCTTGTTGCATCATATTACAACTACGGCGGCATCTGGCACGACGCTCGATGAAGCCTTATCCTCCGCGGTGAATGGATTACGGGTGACTTTAGGCGGCGACCGCGTCGCCATCCTTCTGCTCAACAAGGAAAAGAACTCATTGGAAGTGAAAGCCGCAGTAGGTTATGCAGACGAGATCTACAAACAATCCATCGCGCTCGGCAACGGTATTACCGGCTGGTCGGCGTTACACCGTAAACCATTGCGAGTGAACAATGTCCGGCAAGATTCCCGCTACATCGAAGGCAGCCCAAACACGCAATCCGAACTCGCAATCCCCCTGCTGTATCGCGGCGAATTACTCGGCGTGCTTAACGTGGAAAGCGAACAAGTAGGCGCTTACGCCGAGAACGATGAAGAACTTCTTGGCACCTTGGGGGGAAGTCTCGCCGCGATCATCGCCAACGCGCGCCTGCTCGAACAGATCCGCTCACAGGCGGAGCGCGAACGCATAATCTTCGAGATCTCCGACAAGATCCGCCGCACGACGGATATGCAGACCATCCTCGCAACGACCGCGAGCGAGTTGACGCGCGCGGTAGGCGCGACCAGCGCAAGGATCAAACTTGCGATCAAGGAAGACATCCACAAGCCGGGACAACCAACGCCATGATCCGTTCCCTTACCTTCGAACGACTTCTCGCCCAACTCGGCGGTTGGCACGTGGCTCTCGTGATTGGCTTCGTGCAGTTTGTCGCTTTCTTTGGAGCGCTTCCCGGCATTCTCTCCGTCCGCGTAAATCTCGCGGGTACGAGCTTGTCGCTCAACCTGCTTTCCATACTCGCTGCCGGTCTTCATCTCCTCACCTTCCTGATCCTCCTCCTCGTAGGTCTCAGGCTCACCGCCACCGCAAGAAAAAGGCTCGACGAAATCTCCGGCAGACGCCCGGCAAGCGCCTCCCCCAACGATGAATTCGTCGCGTGGCGGGAGATGACGAGCCTGACGATCCGCTACGGTTTCGCCTCGCTGGCAATCGTATTTTTCGTCAACGTGGTGCCGACAACCCTGGTTGTGTTGGCGTTTGGAAATTCCAGCCCCGCTACGCCGTATGGAATCGAAAATACGGTCTACACCCTGATGGGAGGGATTGCTGGAGTATTGGGATTTACCATCCTGGCAACGTTCCTGTTAGGACGCTTCACCCTCCCTTTCAGACTGCTGCTCACCCCAAAGGATTTCGAAAACCAGATAAAGGGCCGGGCTGGAGCGTTGGTGCTTTCGAAGTTCCTCATCCTGATGTTTTCGCTCATCACCATCAGCGTGCTGATTCTCGCTCCCATCGGTTATCGCCAAACGTCACAGATCCTGTTTACCA
>CAYPCK010000541.1:0-2032 GCA_964409185.1 uncultured Anaerolinea sp.
CGCGCATCGCCGCCATGCTCGAAATGGACGCGTCCGCGATTGACCCGCGCCAGCCATTCACCTATTACGGACTTGGCTCGGTGCAAGCCGTGAGTCTCACGGGCGATCTCGAAACATTCCTCAACCGAAAACTTACACCGACGCTGGCATGGGATTATCCGACCATCGAGTTATTGTCGAATTTTCTCGCGGACGATTCACAACCCGCGAAAACTTCATCCCCTGCAACTCTTCAACCCACATTCACCAGCATCAACGAGCCGATAGCGATCATCGGTTTGAGCTGCCGCTTCCCACAGGCGCACAGTCCGCAAGCGTTTTGGGACTTGCTCCGCAACGGCGTGGACGCGATCACCGAAGTCCCGCCTGACCGCTGGGATGTGGATCAATTCCACGCGGACGAGCCAGCCCGAGGCAAGACGTTGACGCGCTTTGGAGGATTCCTTGACCACGTAGATTTGTTCGATCCCGCCTTCTTTGGGATTTCGCCTCGTGAAGCCGCGCGCATGGACCCGCAGCAACGCCTCCTGCTGGAGGTCAGTTGGGAGGCGCTGGAGAACGCGTTCATCCCTCCGCAGTCCCTCGCAGGGACTCGCACGGGCGTGTTCGTCGGCATCAGCAGTTACGATTACTCGCGCCTGCAATTCGACGACCCCGAAATGATAGACGCCTACGCAGGCACGGGCAACGCGCACAGCATCGCGGCGAATCGACTCTCGTATGTGTTCGATCTGCGCGGACCCAGCATGGCGGTGGACACGGCGTGTTCGTCGTCGTTGGTATCCATCCATCTCGCGTGCCAAAGTTTGCGGAGCGGTGAATCAGATTTGGCGTTGGCGGGCGGCGTGAACTTAATCCTGACTCCCGAATTGACCATCACCTTCTCGCAAGCGCGGATGCTCGCGCCCGATGGGCATTGCAAAACCTTCGATGCCAGCGCGGACGGGTACGTGCGCGGCGAGGGATGCGGCGTTATCGTGTTGAAGCGATTGTCCGATGCGATGCGCGACGGCGACAACATCCTTGCGTTGATTCGCGGCTCGGCGGTCAATCAGGACGGACGGAGCAATGGGCTGACCGCCCCGAACGGGCTGGCACAGCAAGATGTCATTCGCACTGCGTTGACTCAGGCTCAAGTGACGCCGAATCAAATTAGTTACGTCGAAGCGCACGGAACGGGAACGCCGCTTGGCGACCCCATCGAAATGGCGTCGTTGAACGCGGTGCTGAACGATGACTCGAACCAGCGTGTGATCGTCGGCTCGGTGAAGACGAACATCGGTCATCTCGAATCGGCGGCCGGGATTGCAGGTTTGATAAAAGTCGTGCTTGCGATGCAGAACGAGTCCATCCCGCCGCATTTGCATTTAAAAGAAATCAATCCGTATCTCTCTCTCGAACACTCGCGCATCGAAATTGGAACCTATCTCCGCCCGTGGAAACGCCGTGGCGCCACGGCGCCATCGCGCTTCGCTGGCGTGAGTTCCTTCGGCTTCGGCGGCACGAACGCGCATATCGTCCTTTCGGATGCGCCACTTGCGGCTGAAAATATTGAGAACGCTCAAAGGCGGTCTTTGACCGCCGTATCTTCGAGCAACGCCGCAGGGTCACAGACCCTGTTTGAGCATTTATATGACCTCGAACGCCCGCGTCATTTGCTGACATTATCTGCCAAATCTGAAAACGCTCTACGAGAATTCGCGCTATCTCTCAATGACTCGTTACGCAGTACGCAATACGAAGTAAAAGATTTCGCCTTCACCTCCAACACAACCCGCACTCACTTTGAACATCGGCTTGCCATTCAAGCAAGTTCAAACAATGAGTTGCTCAAAGGGCTGGAAGATTTTCTCAGCGCATCAGAATCGCCTTTCGCATCAACGGGTCATGCAAAACTAGGCGCGCAGCCAAAGGTCGCCTTTCTCTTCACCGGGCAGGGATCGCAGTACGCGGGCATGGGAAAAGGGCTCTACGAAACCCAGCCCGTCTTCCGCGCCGCGCTGGACGAGTGCGCGTCGATTCTCGATCCGAT
>CAYPCK010000542.1:0-1023 GCA_964409185.1 uncultured Anaerolinea sp.
CTCGCGCTGGATTTTTGATTTGCCGATGGGGATGAGATACTCGCCATCAGGCACGTCGCCGCGGACTTGATACATCGTGGCGTGCTCGATGAAAAGGATCGGGTCATTCGACCGTATGGCTGATTTTAGCAACCCTTTGGCATCTTCCGGCGTCCCCGGCGAGACGACCTTGAGGCCGGGAAAATGCGCGAAGACCGCATCGGGGGTCTGCGAGTGTGTGGCCCCAAGTTGGCGTCCGCCGCCGCCCACCGCGCGGATGACCATCGGGAGCATGAACTGTCCGCCGAACATGTAGCGCAGTTTCGCGGCTTGATTCACAACGTAATCCATCGCGGAGAATGCGAAGTTAATCGTCATCAATTCTGCAATCGGGCGTTGACCCACCATCGCCGCGCCGATCGCCGCGCCGAGGATGGCATTCTCTGCAATGGGGGTATCTTTCACGCGGCGCGCGCCATATTTGTCGTAAAACCCCTTGGTGACGGCGTACGTGCCGCCCCACACACCGACCTCCTCACCGAGAATGAAGACAGCGGGGTCACGGTCCATTTCTTCCATAAGCGCTTGCGAGATCGCCTCGCGCATTGTTATCTTTGCCATGTGTAACTCCAGTAGTCAGTAGTCGGTTGACGGTTGACAGTGGGCGTTTTGCCTGTCCACTGCAACCGTCAACGGTCAACTGGTTTTAGTCTGCGTAAATATCCGTAAACAATTCATCCAGCGCCGGCTCGGGGCTGGATTCGGCAAACTCGACCGCTTTGTTGGTCTCCTCCTCCACGCGCGATTCGATCTCATCCAGTTGTTTGCGGGTGGCGTGTTTTTTATCCAACAAATATTTATTGAATATCCCGATCGGGTCGTTCGCCTGCCACTGCTTCACTTCCTCCGCTTTGCGATAGCGTTCCGGGTCGCCCATCGAGTGACCGCGGAAGCGGTAGGTGTCCACTTCGAGGAAATACGGCTGGCTTTCCTTGCGGATGTAATCCATCGCGAGTTTTGCGGCTTCGTACACCTTCATGACAT
>CAYPCK010000542.1:1033-2032 GCA_964409185.1 uncultured Anaerolinea sp.
GCTATTCTTCATACCATAGCCTTCGGCTTTTTGGCGAATATCCGATACTGCCGAGGCGCGTTCGACCGCTGTGCCCATGCCATACTGGTTGTTCTCGCACACCCACAACACGCGCAATCCCCAGGTTTTGGCGAGGTTCAGCGCTTCGTGAAAATATCCGATGTTGGTCGCGCCGTCGCCGAACATGCAAATGGTGATGTTGTCGTTCCCGGCGTACTGGTCGCCAAGGGCAAGCCCAGCGGCAACGGGGAGATGACCGCCGACGATGGCGTGTCCGCCCCACATGTTTTTCCCGGTATCCGCCATGTGCATCGAGCCGCCCTTGCCCTTTGACATGCCCGTTGCCTTGCCCAGCAATTCCGCCATCACCTTGTCCGCTGAAATGCCGCAGTTGAGAGCCACACCGTGGTCGCGATAAGCGGTGATCACGCGGTCGCGCGGTTCGCGCGCCGCAATCAACCCCGTCGAGACGGCTTCCTGTCCGATGTACAGGTGCATGAAACCGCCGATCTTGCCAGCCTGGTAGAGTTCCGCGCCGCGTTCTTCCACCCGGCGGATCAGCACCATCTGGTAATACAGATCGAGCAATTGTTCTTTGTTCATCAGAAATAATCTCCGCAATCAATTTCAGTGTACTGTGACCACACAAAAACAACACCAGAGAACCTCTGGCGTTGTGAATTTCTCCTCAACACGGTGGGCATTATATCAGGAATCATCATTCGAGGTTCTTTCTGTCCGCAAAACGCTCTCTAGAAACTTTAAGGTTGAAATTCGAATTTATCATTGAATTTGACGAGGGATTTTGCTATAAATAGCATATTGATCCGCCAGACGCATCTATCAATATTTTTCAAGGAGAATTGCAATGAAACTTACACCCCCTAAAGCCGCTACTTTTTGGATTGGCGTGATTGTCGGTCTGCTCGGTTTGCTCGGCGGGATTGGCGTGATCGGCGCGCTGGCTGGCTACGCTTTTTGGCTTGCCTTTGCAGGGTT
>CAYPCK010000543.1:0-2016 GCA_964409185.1 uncultured Anaerolinea sp.
AGGTCTCGGTCTGCATGTGTTGCGCTTCACCGAGGCGGATGATGGAACCATCGCCGTAGCGTTTGAGGATGTCGCCGACGGCTTTATCGAGCACGGCGCGTTTCGCACCATCCCCGTTGCGGGAGGATTGTTCCTGTTCTTCAACAACGGTTTTTGATTTTCGAGGGGACATATTTGTTTCTCCAATACAGTGTATGGGTCGGGTTATGTGTAGCCGACAGTATAGCACAGATGTTCGATACGTCAAGGTATGGGGGTGATCGTCATGGGTAGAAAATCCAATCTCGGCACGGGCGGCGGGGCGAGTTGGAATCCGTCCTTATTGGTAAAGGTGAAGTAGGTCACCTGCCCCGGGAAAATTTCCACAAAGAATTGAACGTCCTTCTCCATGTAATTGATCAACACCTTGTAAATCCCCGCCGGCAGGTCGCTGAGCACCAAATTCTCCTGATAATATGGATCGCTGTTGACGGCGCCTTCGGCATACGTGAGCACCTTTCGCAGGGGAACTTCAGAGGGTAACGGTCTCACTTCAACGGAATACTGCCTCAGCAACTCATCTTTTTGGCCGGTAAGACGCCCCACCAGCACGCCCCATCCCTGCGGCGGAGCCATCCATAATTCGGGGTTGAATGTGTTGTAAAAGTTGTTTTTCCCCAGCCGAATTTCAAAATGCAAATGCGGACCAGTCGTCGCGCCGGTGTCGCCGACCAGACCGATCACATCCCCGGTTTCCACGCGCTGACCTTCCACCGCGAGGATCGCGCTCATGTGAGCGTAGATCGTAAACAATGATTGTTCCTTGTAACCGAAATCATGCCGGATGACGACCGCCTGCCCGTACGGGTCCGATTCATCGCCGGGCACTTCGGTATACAACCCCCACCCCGCAGAGATGACCGTGCCGGAACCGGCGGCGAGGATGGACGCGCCTTCGGCGGCGTCAATATCCACGCCGGTATGCACAATGTTCGGCGCAAAGAAGACGCCGCCATAACGATATTCCGCAAGGGGCCAGTTGACGTTGTCCGCGGCGATTGGGCGGGCGAAGTAAAAATGATCGTAGGGCGAAACAGCCCAGGGAACCGGATAAAGAGGCGGGCGCCATCCTGAAACCGGTTCGGCGCCGGGGGTCGGCAAGACAAATCGGAACGGCTCGATGGTTGGGTTTGGTGTCGCATCAGCCTTTTCGTCAGGCTCGAGCGCCGTCCCACCGGCGATGACCGCCGTGCTGGTGGGATTCGCCTCGATGTTTGTTGGCGCGCAAGAAACGAGGATGAAAATAAGTATGGAGAAAGCCAGCTTGCTAAAGCCTTTCTGGAGATTGCGCGCTGACGCCAAGGCGATGTTTTTTTTCATGGAATGATCGTCGGTGGGGTGGGCGAGAGGGTGGGCGTGTTCGAAGGCGCCGGCGTCAGGCTCGCCGTTGGGCTTAGCGAAGCGGTCAACGTGATGCGCGGCGTGCGCGTCAGGGTGATCGTCGGCGTGAAGGTGGACGTGACCGTCGGAGTAAACGTGGGCGGAAGTAACCGCGTAGGTGTGAGCAATACATCCGGCGGGTAGAGTTGAAGCAACGCGGAGTAAAAGTCAAGCCCATCGGTGAGCGCAAATTCGGTGAAGCGCGCGCCGCGGTAGAACGTCCGCCAGTTGGGGAGGGCGGGGACGCGCTCCCAGCCGTACTGGCGAGCGAGCGAAGTCACATCCACCCAATAGCCCGGCGGGACAAAGCTGTACTTGCCGCCTTGCTCGTACACTTTCGGGTCAAGATTGTAGCGTGAAGATAAATCCCACGGGTTGGCGCGCAGCGGTTCGCCCCGCGAGCCATCCTGCGCCTGCGCGCGGATGTACAATCGCCAGTAGGTTTGCGCGCCGAAATCCTCGCGCACCGCCACCATCCAGCCGGCATTGGCCATCAACGAATTGATGGCGAAGGCTCGTCCGGTATACAACCAAGATTCTTCGAAGCCAGGGTCAAGCGCGGCTGTGATCGGCACAAACGCATTTTCCAAACTGGCG
>CAYPCK010000544.1:0-2010 GCA_964409185.1 uncultured Anaerolinea sp.
CCATCACCCTCGACGGATCGTCCCTCACCATCGAAAAACTCGTTGCGATTGCGCGCGATAACGAGAAAGTGGAACTCGCCCCCGCAGCCCTCGAGCGCATTAAAGTATGTCGCGCCATGCTGGAGGAGAAGCTTGCGAAAAAAGAAATTATGTATGGCACGAACACAGGCATCGGCGAGTTTTCAGAGACGATGCTCAACGATGAACAGGTGAAGGACTTCCAGAAATATCTTATCTATAACCACGCGGCTGGCATTGGCGAACCGTTGCTCATCGAGTACGTCCGCGCGGCACTGGCGGGGAGGATTAACGTCCACGCGCATGGGAATTCCGGTTGCAGACCTGAGATCACACTAACACTGGTGGAGATGCTGAACAAAGGCGTTACACCAGTTGTTTGTCAGAAGGGGTCAGTGGGCGCGAGCGGCGACCTTGCCCCGATGGCGCAAGCCGCGCTGCTCCTCATGGGCGAGGGCGAAGCGTTTTACAAGGGCGAACGACTCTCCGGGTCCGAAGCGATGCGGCGGGCGGGGATCGAAGTCCCGGGGTTGCAAGCGCGCGATGGGCTCGCCGCGATCAACGGCTCCAACGTGCTGACCGCCATGTCCGCGCTTCACATCTACGACATGGAACGATTTATCAAGCAAGCCGAGATCGCCGCGGCGATGACCATCGAAGCGTTGCTCGGAAATCTCAAACCGTACAACACCAAACTGCATGAACTGCGCGGCTTCAACGGCGCGGTCACGTCTGCGAAAAATATCATGAAGTGCCTCGAAGGCTCCGATCTCACAACGGGCAAGATGAAAACCAAAGTGCAGGACGCGTACTCGATGCGTTCGACGCCGCAAGTGATCGGCGCCGCGCGCGATGCGATTGCGTACGCGCGCTTGCAAGTGGAAATTGAATTGAACGGCGTCGGCGACAATCCCATCTTCGTGCCTGAATTGAAACTAACTTTGACGGGCGCAAACTTTCAAGGCTCGCCCGTTTCACTGCCGATGGATATGGCGGGCGCGGCGATCACGATGGTGTGTGTGCTTTCAGAGCGACGCATGAACCGTTTGACGAACCCGGCTCTTTCGCAGGGACTGCCTGATTTCCTCGCTCACGAGCCGGGCTTCTACTCCGGGATGATGCTCAGCCAATACACCGCCGATCATCTCATCGTCGAACAGCGGATTCTCTCCGCGCCCGCGTCGATTCAATCCATTCCCGCCGCGGCGGATCAGGAGGATTTTGTTTCGATGGGCATGAATACCGCCTTGAAGAACGGGCAGATTTTGGATAACGCCTACGGCGTGCTCGGAATCGAATTCATGGCGGCGGCGCAAGCCATGGACTTTCGCCAGTTCCTGCCGGGGCGCGGCACCAACCGCGCGCGCGAAGTCATCCGAAAATATGTGGAGCATTTGCACGTGGATCGTCCGCTGTACAACGATCACAGCGCGATGAAGAGATTGGTGAAGTCGGGTGAGATTTTGGATGAGGTGGAGAAGGTGGTAGGGGAGTTGGGATAAGGTTATTTTCGAAGGCAGGGAAGAGACCGCGCCCGCCGGTAAGTAGATCATACACCGATATACAAGGAAACACGTACACAGGAATATCCTTGTGTACGTGTTTCTTATTTGTGTGTCTATGTGTATACGTGCGTATTTGTTTACTTTTCCGCCTACCGCTCCACGCTGAGAATACCGCCCGCGAGATTCAGATTCAGCGTCCACGTACTGCCGATGGTGAACTGCTGGAATTCGGAGATCGAATCAACGGTGTAAGTCTCTTGCGAGCCGTCTTCGGTAATGAAGACCACAGTGAGCGTTTCGGATGTGCTGCCAACGCGCTGGTCGCTTCGCAGGCTGGGGTTATCGTAGACCGGGCGCAGGTCGTTGCCCTCGAGGTTATAGGTTTGAATCGTCGTCCACTCGTCCACGGTGTAGGAACAGTACGTGGTCGTTTCCGTGTGACATTCCTCGACCACCTCCGAATAACCGTTGCCTTTGTCAATGGTTT
>CAYPCK010000545.1:0-2009 GCA_964409185.1 uncultured Anaerolinea sp.
CATTCAGTGGGGGCGAAGTGTAGGTCGGCGATCACGCCTGCAATTCGGCGGTTGACTTCCTCTGGGAAAGGCTGCCATTTATCGTGCGTTCGCAAGCCCGCTTCGACGTGTCCGAAATTAATGCGGCGGTAATAGCATAGCAGGGACGTCATGGCGACAGTGGTGGTATCTCCCTGCGCCAGAACCCAATCCGGCTGGAAGTCCTCAAGGACGGGGTCGAGACGCGTAAAAATCCCCGCGCTGAGTTGAGCCAGCGATTGATCCTCGCGCATCAAATTCAGATCGTATTCCGGTTTGATATGAAACAGGTCCAATACCTGGTCGAGCATCTGGCGGTGCTGCGCGGTGACGCATACCCGCGCTTCGACGCCGGAAATTCCCGCCAATTGACGGATGACCGGCGCCAATTTAACTGCCTCGGGCCGGGTGCCGAAGATTGTAAGGATTCTCATAATTCCTTTTTTGGGCAAAACCGCCTACAATGTATATGGAGATAAAACCATGGACGGGACCAATATTTTCCTTCGAGGACGGCAGATGTTCTGCATCCTTCTCTTGCAGGTTATTCTGATATTCATGTTGTCAGCCTGCATCACCACTTCCTGTGAAATGCAGGCGGTGGCTGGAGGCTCTGCGGCTTGCGAAGAGACTTCGCGGTAACTTCCAGGTAGGGGTGCGCAAGACCTCATCTTGTGCTAAAACGGTTTGCCTGAACCCAGCCTCATAAATCGAAAGCCCGCATTTTTCCAAGCGGAGGCATTCCAGCCGTTGACGGCGTCCACGGCGATGCGAGCCTTTGTCTTCTTTGCAAGCGCCTGGGGGGAGAGTTTTGTGAACTCGGTGTGCCGCACCAGTAACAACAACAAATCCGCATCCCGGACTGCCTCATCCAGTGTGGGGGCGATGGCGACTCCGGGAAGTTTCGCATCCGGTTTGAACGGTTCGCATGCAAGGACATCTGCGCCTTGGTTTTGAAGCAGGCGTATGACTTCCGCCGCCGGGCTTTCGCGGATGTCGTCCACATCGGGCTTGTAGGCGAGACCGAGTGCGGCGATCTTCTTTCCCTTGAGTGAACCAAGAGCCCGTTTGACCACATCCGCCACGAATTGCGGCTGAGAGTCGTTGACTCTTCTTGAATGATAAATCAGCGGCGTCAATTCCGGCGCGGCTTCGACAAGGAACCACGGATCCACGCTGATGCAGTGTCCGCCGACGCCGGGTCCCGGATTTAAAATCTTCACGCGAGGATGCAGGTTGGCGATGGGAATCGCCTCCCAAATGTCCACGCCGAATTTATCGGCAAGGCGCGAGAATTCGTTTGCAATGGCAATATTCACATCGCGGTAGGTGTTCTCCATCAGTTTGACCATCTCGGCGGTGGTGGCGTCGGTTTGGATGATCTGTCCTTTGACGAATATCGAATACAAGTCCGCGCCAGCCTGAGCTGATTCGGGCGTCGCGCCGCCGATAACGCGGGCGTTCTCGGTCAACTCGCGCAGGATCTGACCGGGCAGGACGCGTTCGGGAGAATAACATAGGTGGAAATCGATGCCCGTTCTCAGCGAAGACTTCTCCAAAATGGGGACAACCAGGTCCATCGTCGTGCGAGGCGGCGAAGTCGATTCAAGGACGACGAGGCTTCCCTTCCTCAAATGCGGCACGATGGACTCGGCGGCGGATGCGACGGCGCGCATATCCGCCAGTTTATAAGGCTGTCCGTTGTACTCTCCGCTTTCGTTGTGCTTGAACGGGGTCGGCACGGCGATGATGAAGGCGTCAGCGGGTTCGGGTTTGAGAGCAGCGCGAAACCGGCCGCTTTCGTGCGCTTGTTTGAACGCCTCGCCCAAGCCCGGCTCGTGGATATGGATCTCGCCGCGGTTCAACGTCTCGACCACGTCCGGCAGGATGTCTACCCCCAACACATTCAATCCGTTGGCGGCGAAGGTGGCGGCGGTGGGCAAGCCGATGTAACCGAGACCGATCACGCAGAGTTTTTCGAATTTCACTTG
>CAYPCK010000546.1:0-2007 GCA_964409185.1 uncultured Anaerolinea sp.
GCGACCTCGGGTCCCGGTGCGACAAATCTTGTGACGGGTATTGCGACGGCAATGATGGATTCGGTGCCGGTTGTCTTTATTACGGGGCAGGTCGCGGCGCATCTCATCGGCGGCGACGCGTTTCAGGAAACCGACGTGACCGGCATCACGTTGCCGATCACGAAG
Organism: uncultured Anaerolinea sp.; assembly: GCA_964409185.1. Classification (GTDB taxonomy): domain Bacteria; phylum Chloroflexota; class Anaerolineae; order Anaerolineales; family Villigracilaceae; genus Defluviilinea. The sequence goes on from CAYPCK010000546.1 coordinate 166, forward strand.
CACAATTATCTCGTGACGCGCGCCGAAGATATCGCGCAGACGATTCGCGAAGCGTTCTACATCGCGCGTAGCGGGCGACCGGGTCCCGTGTTGATCGACATTTGCAAGAATGCGCAGGTTGAGTCGTGTGAGTTTGTGTATCCCGAAGAAGTGAAACTGCCCGGCTACCAGCCTGTGACGCGTTCGCCGAAGGCGTTGCTTGATGATGCTGTGGCATTGATCGAAAAGGCGCACAAGCCGATCATCTTGTGCGGTCATGGCGTGTTGATGTCGAAAGCCGAAGAGGAATTGATGCAGTTCGCGGTCAAGACGCAGACGCCCGTGGCAAGCACGCTGTTGGGGTTGGGCGCGTTCCCCGCGTCGCATCCGTTGAGTCTCGGCATGATGGGCATGCACGGCGAAGCGTATACCAACCTTGCAATTCAAAACTCCGACCTGATCCTCGCGTTCGGCATGCGCTTCGATGACCGCGTCACCGGCACGTTGAAAACGTACGCGCCGAAAGCGAAAAAGATTCACATCGAGATCGACCCGTCCGAGATTCACAAGAACGTGCATGTGGACGTCCCGCTGGTCGGCGACGTGAAGACGGTGATCGGCGATTTGATCCCGCTGGTGGATGAATACGACCACGACGAGTGGAAGCAGGAGATACAAAGTTGGAAGGATGAGTCCGATACGCGCGACATCAAGAATTGGAGCGAGGACGGCAAACTGTACGTGGCGCATCTTGTTGCAGACATCTGGAAGGCGACGGGCGGCAACGCGATCGTGACGACCGACGTGGGGCAACATCAGATGTGGACCGCGCAATACTACCAACTGGAAAAACCGAATCGCTGGCTGACTTCGGGCGGCGCGGGGACGATGGGTTTCGGTCTCCCCTCGGCAATCGGGGCGTGGTTCGCCGCCAAAGACCAGGAGATTTGGGCAGTGGCGGGCGATGGCGGATTCCAAATGACCGCCGCTGAGTTGACTACCGCCGTGCAGGAGGGCGCGAACATCAAAGTCGCCATCATGAACAATAACTTCCTCGGGATGGTGCGCCAGTGGCAGGAGTTCTTCTTCGATAAACGCTATTCCGCGGTGAACATGCTCACGCCCGATTTCGTCAAACTTGCCGAAGCGCACGGAGTCCCTGCACGGCGGGTGACCCAACGCGACGAGGTGGACGAAGCCATCGCGTGGGCGCGCAAGATCGAGGGACCCGTCGTGTTGGAATTCAAAGTGGAACAGGAAGAAGCCGTGTACCCGATGGTTCCGCAAGGCGCGGCGTTGCATGAAATGATACGGAGACCGGTAAAGGCATGATCCGCAGACGGTGGACCGCCAGTTACGAGCTATGCGTTTTCAGTGAACAGCGGTCGGCGGTCTATGGTCAACGGTCGAAAGTAGAAAGTGAAAAACGGAGTGCAAAAATGAACTACACCTTTATCGCATTAGTCGAAAACAAACCCGGGGTGTTGAACCGCGTGGCGTCGTTGTTTCGCCGCCGCAATTTCAACATCGAGTCGCTGGCGGTCGGGCGGACGGACAAACCCGACGTGTCGCGCATGACCATCGTGGTGGATTGCCCGAACGGCAACGATGACGCGCATCGCATCGAAGCGAACCTGTACAAACTGGTCAACGTGATTGACGTGCAGGACGTAACGCATCAACCTTCGGTGACCCGCGACCTCGCCCTGATCAAAGTGCAGGTGGGACCCGAACGCCGCGCCGAGGTGAACGGGCTGGCGGAGATCTTCCGCGCCCGCATCGTGGACGTGGCGGTTGATTCGGTCATCGTCGAGATCACCGGCACAGAGGACAAGATCGAAGGCATGATCGAACTGCTCCGCC
>CAYPCK010000547.1:0-926 GCA_964409185.1 uncultured Anaerolinea sp.
TAACGTCCCTGTCGGCGTAAGAGAACGCCGACTGTGCCAATGGATTTCTAAAAATATACGATGGAACACTTATCGAAACTGAAAATCGAATTGGGAGAGGAAATATCTATAATAAGCGCATGTCAAAGCGGCAGAAAAACGACAGCCTCTCCCCCGAAATGCGCACGGCACTGATCACAGGCGCGGTTGCCATCCTAACTGCCATCCTAGCCAGCCCGGTGATCATCGAACTGCTTCGCCGCGAACCTCCCGCGCCGACGCCGGCGATCAGCCCGGTCTTGCTCAGCGTGTACAACGCGCACTGCCTTTCGCAAGATTTCTACGTGGACGGGAACCTCATGACAACCGTCCCCTCCGGTGCGCAGGTGGATATCGAAGCGAATGCTGGAGAACACGGAGTACAGGCATGCGAGGCAGGCACCGCCAATTGCGGAAACGCCTATTACGCGATCTGGACTCAAAACGCGGTGTGGACGATCCAAAGCGACGCGGTCTGCAATCCGCCTGTAACTGCGGTCACCGTGACCATCGTCAACGCCAATTGCGCAGACTATGATCTCTACCTTGATGAAAATTACATCTCAACCATCTATGCGGGAGAAACACAGTATTTCAGCATCGAGCCCGGTTGGCATACGGCAAAAGGTTGTGTGGCGGGTACCGTGTTATGCAGCGCTTCCACACAAGAGTGGGCCTCGGATGCCGGCTGGACCATCGAACGGGACGCCTCCTGCCCTTAGCGCGAACCCTCAAAAACTGAATTGCTCGTAGCCCAAAGCGATCAACTCACGAGGGATGCCCAGCAAACTTGTGAACAAAGAGATCACCAACCCCAACGCCCTCCCCGCAAAGGGCACAAACCACAATACGGCAAAGACAATCCACACAAACGTGCCGCGGACCGGGGCGATGCGCATGCGGAGGTC
>CAYPCK010000547.1:936-2004 GCA_964409185.1 uncultured Anaerolinea sp.
ACCGGTCTGGAACGCGTGCGCTGGCCGCTGCGGGCGGAGGTCGTCGGGCAGGAATGGCTCGATGATCCCGAACCCGTCAAAGGGCGGAATGGGAAGCAGGTTGAGCACAACCGCCATGATCTGCAAGTACGCGAGGAACGCGAGACCAGGTCCGAAGGCGGTTTCGCCGACCGAGGTGAACTTCAACACAAGGGCAAGGATGATCGCGACCAGCACATTTGCCATCGGTCCCGCCAAAGACATGGCGCTGAGCCAGTAACGACTCCTCAACCTCCACGTTTCGATGTAGACCGCGCCGCCGGGCAAGCCGATCCCGCCGGAGACGAGGAAGAGCAACGGCAACAGCAGGGAAAATACCGGGTGAGTGTATTTCAGGGGGTTGAAGGTGAGATAGCCTTTCTCGCGCACGGTCCAATCGCCGCCGAGATAGGCGACCAGCGCGTGAGAAAATTCATGCAGGCACAAAGAGAAGACCCAGCCGATAAGAACGATGAAGAAGGTGAGGAAGTCCATTTTATGTATCCTTGAATCCATTCGGATGCGACTTATGCCAGTCCCACGCGCTGGCGATGATCTCGCGCAGGTCGTTATGTTTTGGTTTCCATCCGAGTTCGCGGATGATTCGTTCGGGTGAGGCGACCAGCCGCGCCGAGTCGCCGGGGCGGCGGGGGCACTCGATGGACGGAATCAGATGTCCCGTGACCTGACGCGCGGTGTCGATCACTTCGCGCACCGAGTAGCCGTGTCCGCTTCCGAGGTTGTAGATGAGTCGGTCGCGGTCGGCGAGTCCGTTGAGCGCGAGGATGTGCGCGTCGGCGAGGTCCGCGATGTGGACGTAATCGCGGATGCATGCGCCGTCGGGGGTCGGATAATCCGTTCCGAAAATTTTGATCGCTTCGCTCTGCCCCAACGCCACGCGCAACACGAGCGGGATGAGGTGCGACTCGGGCTGGTGCGCCTCGCCGCGATTGGGGAGCGCGCCGCACGCGTTGAAGTATCGCAGGGCGGCGAAATGCAAGCCGTGGATCTGGCGATACCATTCGAGCGCCTGCTCGACCATCAGTTTGG
>CAYPCK010000548.1:0-1998 GCA_964409185.1 uncultured Anaerolinea sp.
ATACGGGCGCGCTCCCATGCCGCCCGCGGAAAAATATATGTAGGCGAACACGTCATGTGAATCTTTCAACTCGCCCTCGAACATCGTGTTCCACAAGCCCGCTGAACCATCCGCGATGACGTTATTCGGAATCGGGTTCGAGAGCGCGTGCAGAATCGGCTGTGAAACGAAATGACCGATGAGATGCCGCGCGCTGACAGGCGCGGGCTTGCGGCAATTGAGAATCGAACCCTCAGGCGCCTTCACTTGAATCGGACGGAACGCGCCTTCGTTGTTTGGAATATCGGGCGCGACGGCGCACATCAACGTGTACGTGGTGTAGGCATGCGTGTAATTCATCACCACGTTGATGCCGCGTTTGATCTGCGGCGATGTGCCGTCGAAATCCACTTGAATATCGCGGTCGTTCACGGTGACCTTGCAACGAATCGTCACCGGGTCGTCGAAGCCGTCAATCGTCACCGCGCTTTTATACACGCCGTTCGGGATTTTCTCGATGGCGTCGCGCAGACCTTTTTCGGTGCGATCCAAAATCAAATCCGAAAGTTCATCGAGCGTATCGAGTTTGTATTCCTCCATCATCTCGATCAACTTGCGGCTCCCCACCACGTTGCCCGCCTGCTGTGCGTAAATGTCGCCGATCACTTCATCGGGCACGCGCACATTGGCGCGGATGATGTCGAACAGATCCTTGTTCGGTTCGCCCGCTTTGAACAACTTCATCAGCGGGATGAACAAGCCTTCTTCATATAACTCGGTCGCGTCGCCGCCCATCGTCAAGCCGCCGATGTCCATCGCGTGACATGTACTCGCAAACCAGCCGATACCTTTGCCTTTGTAGAACACGGGCGAGACGATCGTCTGATCAAACAAATGCCCCGATGCCGCCCACGGATCGTTGGTGATGATCGTATCGCCGGGTTGAAGCGAGTCAATCGGAAATTGCTTCACAACATGGTCGCGCACACAATTCGCCATCGTGTTGATGTGCCCCGGCGTTCCCGTCACCGCCTGCGCGAGCATGCGTCCCTGTGTGTCGAACACACCCGCCGAGAGGTCGCCCGCCTCGCGCACCAGCGTGGTAAACGACGAATGAATCAACGCCGCCGCTTGCTCGTTCACGATCGAGATCAAGCGCTTCCATAACACTTCGAGCAAAATCGAGTCAATCATTGTTATCTCCTTCAACCGTCCCGCAGGTTGCGATGAAAAATCTTGTCCTGCGCTCAAACCTGCGGGACGTTTTTACTCAACACCAAACACCCATTTTCATCCACGCGCACCGACCAATTCGGCAGCACAACCGTCGTAGATTCCGCCTCTTCGATGATCGCGGGACCCTTCGCACTGAATGACGATGAAAGCGCCTCGCGCCGATAGACGGGAGTCTGCGCGCCGCCGTTATCGGGATTGAAAACCACGCTTCGACTCACGTACGGCTGGTTCACCTTCTTGGACTCTTCGCCCACCGTCAACGCCTTGCCCTCAATCTCCAGCGCGGGACCCGAAACCACCACGCGCCAGTTTACCGCCTGGATCGGCACGCCTTCGCACAGCAATCCATAAAATCGGAAGTATTCCTCTTCAAAGCGTTTCTCCAACTGATGCAATGACCTCTCATTAATTTCACCTTCTTCCAACGGCACGCGGATCTCGTATCCCTGCCGCAGGTAGCGCATGTCCACACTGCGCGTCACATGGATGTCTTTCTCCGCCACGCCAGCCTGCATCACGATCTCACGCCCCTCGCGCTCGAGGTCGCCGAGGATCTGCATGAGGTGATTCGTATCTACATCGTCAATGCGCGTGAGATAACTGCGCGTGAAATCGAACGAGATCGGCGCGAGCAAGAATCCGAACGACGAACCAACGCCTGCAATCGGAGGCACGATCACCGTCCGCACGTTGAGTCGCTCCGCCACACCGCACGCATGGACGGGACCCGCCCCGCCCGTGGTCACCATCGCGTACTTTTGAATGTCCAGTCCGCGCTCCGCC
>CAYPCK010000549.1:0-1993 GCA_964409185.1 uncultured Anaerolinea sp.
GCATTTGCTCTTTGTAAACGCCGACAACGTCGTCGAGATGATTTTCCACATCTACAATGTCCACGAGATAGCCGTGCTTGTCGAGATTCTTCCCTTCGAGTTGCAATTCAAGGATGTAACGATGCGAGTTCGGAAAATTTTCAGGTCCCCAATCTCCCCCGATCAGGAAGTGTCTTGCAATGAATTTACGTCGAACGCCAAGGGTGTACATGGATTTCTCCAAAACTAGGGATATGTTGCCCGCATGACATGCCGCCCGCCTTCACGCGCGATCGGCATGGCGAAGTCGAATTTATCCAGGCTGATGCAATGGGTTAGATCAGATGCTGGAAACCTGGGGTCTTTGAATATCTCGGCGTCTCTCGAGTTCGTCACTCGCTCCAAAAACGGAGCCGGGTCCGGCGAGGCGCCATTGAGCAGGGCTTCCAAATATTCCGCGCACGCGAGGTCCTCTTCGCCGCCATCGTAAATCTGACCGGTGATCACAAACGTGACCGCCTCGGGTGAAAGCGAGTTTACAAACTTTACCGTCGCGGCGGCAACGACAAAGCTCGCGGCGACCATGGCGGCGGCGTTGACCGCTCGAGCTACACCTTGCGTGCCCGCGCCTGTCCGCTGGACGACGATTTTGCCTGTCAGGTCGAGCAGGTCGGTCTGGGTGGGTGAGTTGCCGAAGTCGAAGCCTGCCGGAGGCAACCCGCCGACCTCGCCGCACGCCAGCGAATTGGGAATTTGCGTTTTCAGTTGCAATGCCTCCTCCACGCCGCTGACCGGGTAAATTTCCTTTGCGCCGCGCGAAAAGGCAAACGCCGCGTTGGTGAAGGCGCGGATCACGTCAATGACCACCACGACTCCCGTCGCTTCTTGGCAGGTTTCAAGATTTGTGTAATGGAATCTCATCGCGAATAATCAAAAAGAACTTGAATGGACTCCTGTGGATTTTCATCGAGCAAGCGATATGCCTGTTCCGCCTCTTCGATGGGAAAACGATGGGTGATCCACTTCTGCGGTTGGATGCGCCTCAACGCCTTCCACGCGACGTTGAACCGGCGCGCCTTATCCCAGCGACTTGTCAACTCCGGGGCGATGGTGCTGACTTGCGACGAGATCAGTTTGATGCGCGAGCGGTGAAACGCGCCGCCGAGATTAATACTCGCGCGCTTTTCTCCGTACCACGAGCCAATGACGATTCGCCCGCTGAACGCGGTCATGGCGATGGCATCATCCAGCGCGGACGGGGAGCCGCTGAGTTCAAAGGTCAGGTCGAATTTCTGGGTGTAGGCAGAGTGACGTATCGGATCCAGTTTCAATAAATTAGGATCGAACGAATCGTCCGCGCCGAATTCCCGCGAGGCATTGCGGCGCAACTCATAACAATCGGAAGTGACCAATGTTTCCAGTGGGAATTCTTTCAACAGTGACGCGACCAGCAACCCGACAATTCCCTGACCGATAACCAGCACGCGCTCGCCCAGAATGGGAGCCGCGTCTTGAATCAAATTGACGGCGGTTTCCATGTTGGGGAGGAGGGAGCAAGCCTCCACGTCGAGCGAAGCGGGCGCGGGGATGAGAGAATCGATCCGGGCGGTGAAATGAGTCGAGTGTGGTTGAAATCCGAAGACGAGTCTGTCGCGCCAATCCTTGTTTACTGCGCTCCCCGTCTCAACGATCTTCCCGACACATGCATACCCGAATGAGGTTGGGTATTTCAAGCCACTGCTGAGCATATCGTGCGCGTTACCGAGTTGGGGAAACTGCCCGCGATAGATAAGCATTTCCGTCCCAGCGCTGATGCTGGAACAAGACGTCTCCACCAGAACTTCATCCGCGCCGGGAGCAGGCATGGACTCTTCGCGGAATTCCACGCGCTTCGGCGCGGTGAAGTAAATTATTTTCCGTTTCATCCTCCCAATTTTACCTTGACTTATGCAGTGACGATTTCAGTCGTTAGAGACCATGACTAAAATCGTTGCCACCTTTTCGTGACCGATCA
>CAYPCK010000550.1:0-1986 GCA_964409185.1 uncultured Anaerolinea sp.
GGCAGACATGGGCATTCACGCCCTCGATACGGCGCGCTTCTTGCTTGGCGACCCCAAGCCTGTTTCGGTGTACGCAAAAATCGGAACGTACTACACAGACTTCGATGTGGACGATACGGGCGTGGTCATCGTCGAATGGGACAACGGCGCGGTGTCGTACATCGAATCGGGCTGGTGGCAGCCGCACGCCGACGGTCCCGAAGCGGCGACGCAGTTGTACGGCACGCAAGGCTTCGGGCAGTTGTTTCCAACAAAATTGATTCTGCCCAATGCGAAGGAACAAAAATTAGACGAGATTGATTCGGGATTCAAATTCCCGCGTGATGAGCATTGCCCGCAGAGTTTGTATGACGACCAGTTGAAGTATTTTGCCGAGTGTGTTGAGAAAAAGCAACAGCCCATCCCTGGCGGGCTGGAAGGACTCGTAAATATGAAAGTTGTAGACGCGGCGTATGAGTCGAGCCGCACTGGAAAAGTAATCAACATGGAATGACGACAGACGAATGACCGTAGACCGCGCAAGGCGGCCTCCCTTCGGCGGTCAGCGGTCGTGTTATTCAAAGGCATGAAGAGAGCAATCATATGAAAATCACAGTCATTGGCGGCGGTTCCACGTACACGCCCGAACTTGTAAACGGATTTCTTGCGCGGATTGAATCATTGCCCATCAAAGAACTTTGGTTGATGGATATTGATAAGGAACGGCTGGACATCGTCGGCGGGTTTGCGCAGAGAATGGTGAAGGCGAAGGGAGAGCCGTTTAAGGTGATCCTCTCCACAGTCCAGAACGAGGCGATCGCTGGCGCGTCGTATGTCACCACGCAGCTGCGAGTCGGTATGATGCCCGCCCGTCGCGGCGATGAGTATCTCGGTCTGCGGCATGGCTTGATCGGGCAGGAGACCACGGGTGTGGGCGGCATGGCGAAGGCGCTGAGAACCATCCCTGTAATTCTCAACATTGCGAAGGATATTCGCGAAGTTGCGCCAGGCGCATTGCTGGCGAACTTTACCAACCCTGCGGGGCTTGTCACCGAAGCGTTGAATCGGTACGCGCCCGATGTGCCTGCGGTGGGGGTATGCAACGTGGGCATCACCACCAAGATGGAAATTCTCGAAGGCTTGGAGAAAGCGACGGGCAAAAAAATCGAAGACCATCGCGCTGTGTTGAACACACTTGGCCTGAATCATCTCACCTGGCATCGCGGCTTCACCGTGGATGGCGAAGAGATGTGGCAAACTATTTTTCCTGCCTATCTCGAAGAAGTCAAAAAAGAAGCCGAACCCGAATGGGACATCCGCACGCTGGAAACGCTCGGCATGATTCCGAATTATTACCTGCAATACTTTTATTACACCGAAAAGAAATTCAATGAGCAAAAGAAGTGGCCTCCCTCGCGCGCGGAAGAAGTAATGGAAATCGAAAAAGACCTTCTGCGCGATTACGCCGACCCGAGCCTGACCGAACCGCCCGCGGACTTGATGAAACGCGGCGGCGCGTATTACTCCACGCTGGCAACCCAGCTCATCAACTCGCATTACAACAACTTGGGCGAAGTGCATGTGATCAACACGCGCAACAACGGCGCAGTGAAAGATTACCCTGCGGATTGGATCTTGGAATTGCCCGCCAGAGTGGACGCCAAAGGGATTCATCCGCTTCCCGCCGACCCTCTGCCTGCTTCGTGCTTCGGGCTTGTTTCTCAGGTGAAGATGTACGAACTACTGACTGTCGAAGCCGCGGTGCATGGCGATAGGAATGCGATGTATCAGGCATTGCTCACGCATCCGCTCGGTCCCAGCGCGGACAAGGTGCAGGCAGTGATGGATGACATGCTGGAGACGAACAAGCAGTGGCTGCCGCAATTTTTCAAGTAGTCAGGGTCTTGCCATGACACAGGAATCTCAAATATGCAATGACGGCAGACGACAGACCGCAGACCGCGCAAGGCATGGTCGGCAGTCGGCGGTCGAGGGATGATATGACAC
>CAYPCK010000551.1:0-1978 GCA_964409185.1 uncultured Anaerolinea sp.
GTGATGCCGACTTCGCGCTGCAGGTTTTTGAGCTCGATCTGCATTTGCTGGCGCAGTTTGAGGTCGAGCGCGCCGAGCGGTTCGTCGAGCAGGAGGACTTCGGGTTTGTTGATCAGGGCGCGGGCGAGGGCGATGCGTTGTTGTTGTCCACCAGATAATTGCTTGGGCTTGCGCATTTCCATGCCGGGGAGTCTGACCATTTCCAACGCTTCTGAAACACGCTTGGAGCGCTCGGCGCGCGGCACGCCTTTCATCTCTAAACCGAAACCGATGTTTTGCTCCACGGTCATGTGAGGAAAGAGGGCGTACTGTTGAAAGACCGTGTTGACGGGGCGTTGAAACGCGGAGACCTGGCTCACATCCTTGCCGTGGATCAGAATCTTTCCCTCCGTCGGCAGCTCGAAGCCCGCGATCATTCGGAGCGAAGTCGTCTTACCGCAACCCGAGGGACCAAGGAGCGAGAAAAACTCCCCGTCTTTGATCTGCATGGTGACATGATTGACCGCCGCTAAAACACCTCCCTCCGGCGTGATAAACTGCTTGACGACATCTTGCATTTCGACCGCAAATTCGTTTGCCATGTCTCTTCTCCTCAGAGCAGGATTTGCTTATTGTATCAACTTTCTCGTCAGTGCGAGAAGATTGCCATGCCGCCACGGTCTCGATTCGCCCTTCGCAATGGCGCTGTAGCCCCACTCAGGGCTTCTCGACCAGCGGCGGCTCGCAATGACACTACATCGTCTTCGCCACAACACCGACCGCGTCGTTCAATCGGTTCAAGCCTTCGTCAATCTCTTCTTGTGAAATGATCAACGGCGGCTCGATGCGCACGGTCTGCGCGCTCGTTAACGTGCCGGAAACCACCACGCCGCGCTTGAACAATTCCGCCGCCACTTTGTAGCCCAGTTCGGGTGATTGAAAGTGTTGACCGATCAACAATCCCTTGCCTGTCACCTCTTTATACAACTGCGGAAATTCCTCGGCAAGTTCGGTCACCTTTTCAATGATGTAGCCGCCCTTCGCCGCCGCGCCTTCCCAAAGCCTATCGCGCAATGTGACGTTGATCGCTGCGATGGCAGCCGCGCAAGCCAACGCGCCACCGCCCGTCGTCGTCGTGTGCATGAACGGATTCGGGTACATCATTGGATGGAAGATCTCTTCGGTGGTGGTCGCTGCGCTGACGGGCATTACACCGCCTCCAAGCGATTTGGCTGTGGCAATAATATCGGGCACAACGTCCCAATGCTCAACACCCCACAGCTTCCCCGTCCGGCCCAGACCCGTCTGCACTTCATCAGCGATCAACAACGTACCGTATTTTTTAGTTGCGGCACGCACACGCGGCCAGAAATCATCGGGCGGGACAATCGCTCCCGCTTCGCCTTGGATCGGTTCAAACAAAACCGCCGCCACGCCGATACCGACCTTGTCGCAAATTTCAAGTTGCTTCTCAACAGCCTCCGCATCGCCAAATGGGACATGATAAACCTGCCCGCCGTACAACATCCCCATCGGCTGACGATAATCGGCTTTGCCCATCATCGAAAGCGACCCCATCGTCTTGCCGTGAAAACCTTTAAGTCCAACGATGAATGCCGTCTTGCCTGTGAAGAGTTTGGCGATTTTGATGGACGCTTCAATGGCTTCGGTGCCGCTGGCGGCAAACCATGAATATTTCAAATCGCCTGGCATAATCTCATGCATCAGCCGCGCCAGCACACCGCGCAATGGGTCGATCAATTCCTGCGATGGCATGGGGCTACGCCGTGCCTGCGCCATCACCGCCTCCACAACTTCGGGATGACACCAACCCAAGTCCATCATGCCGAAGCCGCCGAGCCAGTCAATGTACTTGCGTCCCATCACGTCGGTGAAGGTCGAACCTTTGCCCGACCATTCCACCGACGCCCAGTCGCCCGCCTCCGTCACGGACTTGCGATATTCGAGCCAGCCGCGATTGAAATGTTCGGCGAAGTTG
>CAYPCK010000552.1:0-1975 GCA_964409185.1 uncultured Anaerolinea sp.
TCATGCCCGAAGTCCGCCGGCAGATCATGAATGTGGTCAACGACGGGTACGACAGCGAGAAGGATATCATCAACGCGGTGCGCTCGTATTTATACGACGAGACCAAACGCAAGCCGATGGTGCTCGTCACTTTGAGCAAGGGATGAGAATAGGGCGAGAATGTTTCTCGCCCTAAAATTTTTGCGCGATCTGCCGATCGATCTTCCCCATCGGATATTTTTCCAGGTCTTTCAATCGAACCCATTTTAAATTATCGCCCATCGCCTTTGACGATGTTTCACACCGAAACGCATGGACTGTGATCTTGAAATGCGAATACGCATGATCGACAACCGCCATCGGACGGAGACCTCGCTTCACGCGGACGTGGAGGCTGTATGCCGCTCGTACAGCGGATGCCAACCGTGAAGCCGGTTCGCCTTCGACGTGGGCATTGGGGAACTCCCACATTCCAGCCAGCAATCCCTTCGATGGGCGTTTTGCCAACAACACGTAGAGCGAATTATTTTTTCGCTCAACTACCACTGCCGCCGCATGGACATAATGCGGGATCGTTTTCTTCACCTTTTTCAGCGGGCGAAGATGCTGGGTTCCGATTTTACGCGCCAGGCAATACGCCTTCACCGGACAAATTTCACAACGCGGATTCTTCGGCAGGCAAACCATTGCACCCAAATCCATAAGCGCTTGATTGAATTCGGCGGCTTTGTCTTTGGGGATGTTCTCGTGTGCGAATTTCCACAATAATTTTTCGCCCTCCGTGGAATCTATCGGTACATTCACATCGAAGATTCGCGAAAACACACGCTTGAGGTTGCCGTCCAGCGCAGGCTCATCCATGCCGAATACGATCGAAGCCAGCGCGCCAGCGGTGTATCGCCCCACGCCGGGCAATTTCTGCAATTCAGCAAGATCGCGCGGGAGTTTTCCGTTGTAGTTTTGGACAATAAATTGGGCGGCGTTGTGCAGGTTGCGCGCGCGGCTGTAGTAGCCCAGTCCCTCCCAAGCGCTCAACACCTCGCGTTCGTCCGCGCGCGCCAATGCACGAAACGAGGGGAATAATTTGAGCCATTTTTTGTAATAGGGAATCACTGTCTCGACGCGCGTTTGCTGGAGCATGAATTCGGAAACCAGAACGGCATACGCGCTCGTTTGCCCCCTCCACGGGAGAGTCCGTTTGTTTTTGTAGTACCAATTCAAAAGGGGGAATGCGAAGCGAGACATATCAGGGATTGCAAGATTCGTTCAATGCTTCGGCTGGATATGTCTCATCGGAGTAGGGCAGGAAAATCCAGCGCGCCTCGAGGTAGTCGCTGCGTTGGCATCCCAGCACGATCACATCGTCGCCGTGCGGCAGCGGGAGCGGCGAGTTCGCCGGGAAGACCACGCTCACTGCGCGCTCGCTGAGCACGATGAACCCCAGCCGTGAAAAATCACGGACGGCGTAGATGGGCCACGGGTGCGCCGAAAAGATCCCGTCGTTGCGGCGGAAGAAGCGCGGGTAGAGCAACCTGCCTTCGACGATCTGCGCCTCAGGCTGGGATAGAAATTCCGTCACTGTAGAATCTTGAGCGAGGACTTGCCTCCTCAATTCGTCCGTTGTTGATGTGTAGCGCGGCGGCGCCAATTCCTGCGCCAGCCACGGTGTCGCGCCTACGAATATAAATGCGGCAACGATGAAGAATGTTTTGGCGGATTTCAGCGAGGCTCTGCTCCATTCAGAATTTCGGTTTTCAAACATCTTTGAAATGTTCGCGCCAAAAATGGAGGAAGCCCAAACCAAAATTTCAATGACGCCGATGCCAAAATAGAAATATGCGACCCAGTCCACGGGTAGGTTGTAGCGCCACGAGGAGAAGCGCGAGATGCCATTGGCAAGCGCGTACCCGAGGTTGAAGGCAAGCGGCGTCAACCCGGCCCAGCCCGCGCGCTTCCACGATGCGCCGAAGCCGATGGCGATCACAGCGAGGTAAAC
>CAYPCK010000553.1:0-1967 GCA_964409185.1 uncultured Anaerolinea sp.
GGGGGTGGGCAAAAAGACCGCGCAGAAGATTGCGCTCCACCTCAAGGACAAGTTGAAACCGCTTGATGGTTTGATGCAGGTCGCCCGTATGTCCGATGCGGATTCGGAAGTGCTCGCCGCGCTCACCGCGCTGGGCTATTCCGTGGTCGAGGCGCAGTCCGCCATTCAATCCATCCCCAAAGACGCGTCGGGTGACGCCGGTGAACGGTTGCGTCTGGCGTTGCAGTATTTTCAATAACCGTCAGACCCTAAAGGTCTCAAAGACCTTTGGGGTCTTTTATGAAATATGAACGACCACGACCTTCTGGAAAAATACGAGCCTGTTCTGCGTTTCGCAAAAAGCGAGCGCTTCTTCCCGATGGGAGTGGAGCATTATCTCGAACAATGTCACATACTGCCAAGCGGTCCGCTTGGCGGGGCAAATCTGTTATTCCATCTGAATGAGCCGCCTGCCACCATGATCGGCAAACTCGAAGGCGGGCAATATTTCCTGCGTTTCATCAACGAGCCATTGTACGATTCGGATGCGTGGGTGTGGCTGGGTGTCTCGTCAGTTATAGCACTGGGGGCGGGATATTATCTCCTCGGTTGGACCGGCGTACAAATTGCCATCGCGCTCGCGCTGATCGCCGCGCTGATCATCTTCATGCTGGCATCAACCATCCGTTTGCGAATCATCCCTGCCGCGTTTGCCGCGCTGGTCTTCCTCGCGTTGATGGCTGCTCCGATCTTGTTTTTCCTCCGCCCAAACGAAACGATTGGGGTAGCTATTGAATACCTCGTTCTTCTACCCATCTATTTGATTCTGCTCTTTTATCTTTCCATCCGCACGATGAAATTCATCTTCGACCGCATCATCCCCGAAGGACCCGGTCTCATCATGGATATGCTTTCGCAAGCCACAGAGACCATTGCGCGTAAATCGTATTTTCAATACGAAAAGATTCTGGAGAAAGACCCTCAGCCTGTGTATTACGGTCGCGTAGTGCGGGAACAGGATGCAGAGGGAAACAACTGGACGATCCTGCAATATCATTTTTTCTACGCCTTCAACGATTGGCGTCTCGCGGCGAACGGCATGAACCATCACGAGGGCGATTGGGAGATGACGGCGGTCTACCTCAAGAACGATTCGCCGCACGCGGTTTTGTTTTCACAACACGGCGCAGGCAACATCGCCATGTGGGACAAGGTCATCAAGGCGAAGGATAAAAACGAAAAGGATACGACACATCCGGTCGTCTACGTGGCGCTGGGATCGCATGCCAACTACAGCAAGCCTGAGGTGATCCGCTCGCCGAACCTCTACGAAGCGGGACGCGTCCAACGCCTCATCTACTGGATGGACGGTTTGATCCACTACCTCTTCCTGCTCTTCAACCCCAGCCAGAAGGCGCGGCAGATCGCACTCAAGGAACTGACTGCCAGCCGCACCAACTTCCTTGCAGAGGATGCCTTCATTTATATGCGCGATGAAGCGGATCATTATGTCGTCAGCCTGCCCATGGAGATTGCGTCGGGTGATGGATTCCGTGTCGGCTTTCAGGGTGAAAACCTGCGCGAGCCGGTGATCAAATCGAGCAGTTATTTGAAACGCGTCATGTCCGACCGCAAAGTGACGCGCCCGACTGTCAAAGAATGGCGGCGCGTAGTGTTGAACCCCGAACCGGATTGGGTGAATTACAAAGGTTTATGGGGCGTGAAGAGCGCGCTGAAAGATGAATCCGGTCCGCCGGGACCGAAATGGGATAGGCCCGATAAATTATTCAACGTCAACCCGCGTGTGAGGTGGGAAAAGCCGCTGGAGTGGTTGAGGATGTTGGAAGACAGACGATAAACGATGGACTGTAGACCATTTTGGAACTTTCGTTGGTTTGTGTACGTTTGTTTGATGTAGAGCAAGCGCAGGTTGACAGGAAAATGGGGGGGGGGTATACAATATTTGTATACTCAAATGGCCAGTCCGG
>CAYPCK010000554.1:0-1966 GCA_964409185.1 uncultured Anaerolinea sp.
ATGATCTCGCCGCGTTCCTTTTTCTGGCGATAGGCGAGGGTGGTGACTTTCTTGCGCGTAACAGGCGCGCTGGTGGAAACAGGTGTTGCGGACATGGTATCCTCCGAGTAAGGTAGGAGCCGTTGGGTGCGGTCGTCCCCTGTGTTCGCCGCGCTGGACAGGCTTTGAGATTTTCCGTCGCGTTCACGCAAGGCGGATACGCGCGGTGTTGCTTCGCAATTATTCCACAATTTTCCTTTTTCGCCTATAATAAATTTATCGAAACTTCCGTCATTGTGAGGGTTGGTGGTCGAGTAGTCCCGCGATGCGTGTCGCGGAACGTATCGAGACCACAGTTCGAAAGAATTTCCTTTATCCTGTTGGAGATCGCTTCACTCGCAATGACATAATTCAGAGGAGAATTACCATGAAACGCATGTTTGGCTTTTTGATTGGAATCCTAGTCGGCGGTCTGGTCGGTTCGACGATTGCGTTGTTGCTGGCGCCTGAATCGGGCGAGGAATTGCGCGGCATGATTCGCGCCCGCGGCGAGAATTTCTTCAACGATGTGCGCCACGCGGCGGACGAACGCCGCATCGAACTGCGCCGCCAGTTGGAGTCCATGCGCGCGCCGAGGGAGATGTAGCGCAAATCTAAAATTCCTACTTCAAATACTCTTCCGCCGCAGCGATGAACTCCTGCGCCCACCCCAGCATTTCCTGCGTCTGTTCTTCGGTGATCTCGGCAACGAGGCTGTAATCTCCAATGTTTCTCCTGTCCTGTGACTCTATCAAGTAGTTATGATACTTTGGAGGCAGCGCGCCTGTTCTGGCGAATTCTTTTCCATAATTGGCTATGATCCCCGAGTGACTTGAAAACGAAAGCCCGCGCGAAAGTAAAAGTGCGGAGGCTGTGTAGAACAGGGAGTAATACGCGCGTGAAGCGGCAAAGTCAACATCGCCATCTTTGAATAGTTTTGTGGCGGCTTTCTGACTGCGTTTTGCCTTTTCAAGCAAAGCCTTGATTTCGGGATTCACACTGAGATTCCTTCACGGCGGACGTTCATCAGGAATGGGATTTGCAATTTCTCATAATCCGCTTTTTTCACGAATGCCCTCGATATGACGACATCATTCTCCAGCGAAAGCGACGCGACCAGCTCGGAACTAAGGCGGAGCATTTCGCTGTAATTGAAATCTTTGTTCAGGACCAGCAGAATGTCAATATCCGAATCTTCTCGCGCATCGCCGCGGGCGCGTGAGCCATAAAGAATGACGCTGTCCACGCTGTCCCCATAGATGTGGAGCAATTCGTGCTTTAGCTTTTTCAATACATCGCGAATATCCGCCGGCATTCAATTTCTCCTGCCCCAATCATACACGATTTTATTAACTCTCGCACCGAGTCCTGACATAGTACGGCGCATCGTTGCCGTCGCCCACACGGCAGTTGACCCTGCGGCAACCGGCGAAACCGTCGTTTGGTAAATCGAAGTTGTGTCATTTGCGGGACTTACTGTTGCAATTCCCGTGTTGTATGATCCAAATGCCATGTTTGTAACACTAGCTCCCCCAAGACCCGAGGTAACCGATGCCGTAACAGGCAGTCCCGACCCCCCGACGGATAAACCAACGCTTGCCGGATTGGTTGTTACCTGACAAGGGACGGGAGTCGGCGACGCTGTCGGCGGAACCGGAGTGCCGGTCGCAGGCGGCGGGCTCGTCGGCACAGGTGTTGAGGTTGACGGAACAACCCCTGGCCCACAACAAGTCGCTGAAGAGCATCCCGCTGCTGTATGGCAACCATAAGCATCCTGAACACAGTGATCATTCGAACTACATACAGAGCCTGAAGAACAGCTCCCAGAATCACAACTTACCCATATCAGATCATAACCCGTAGGCTGACAAACACCACCAGTTACCGCACAGCCGGTTACCTCATCAGCTACCCGTTCGTCGGACGCGGCATGGTCATCTTCCGCGAT
>CAYPCK010000555.1:0-1962 GCA_964409185.1 uncultured Anaerolinea sp.
CTGCGGAGACATTAATGCCCACCTTCGAGGAATTCCTCCGCCTCCCCGTCGAGCAAGTTGCCGCGCTCGTCAAAGCGGACGGCGAAAAAGTATGCGTCTTCCCCGTCAACGGTACGCGGCGCTGGTTCATGCTCGAACATGCGGATAAGGTTCAAGGCGATTTTTTCTCCGTCTACATGGATGTCTCGATTCAGAACCACATCGAACTATGCACCATGCTATTCGATCACGGCATCGAGATCATCCTCTCCCCGGTCTTCGGTCGCGAACTTATGCGCCGCGGCGACGAATACACCCAGCGCGTCGGCATCGAGGGGCTTACGCGCACAGCCACCGATGCGAAGTACCGGGAATTTTTCGAGCGTCAGGGCGTCAAAGTCCGGTTCTATGGCGATTATCGCGATGTGCTGACAGGCACGCCGCACGAACATGCGTTACGCGCCATGTACGAGGTAGTCGAGGCAACCAAGTCCAACACCCAGCGCCGGCTGTACTTTGGCGTGTTCGCCGACGAGGCTGCCGAAACGGTGGCGCGCATGTCGGTCGAGCATTATCTTGCCGAAGGCGCCATACCCGATAAATCTACATTGATCCGCAAGTATTACGGCGAAAACCTGCCCCCGGTCAGCCTGTTCATCGGCTTCGACCGCTTCAGCGTTTTCGATATGCCGCTTCTCTCCACAGGCGAGGAAGACCTGTACTTCTCGCGTAGTCCTTCCCCATACATGACGCCGACTCAACTCCGCGCCATTTTGTACGACCATTTGTACACCCGCCGCACCCCCGAACCGGATTACGCCAAACTGGCACCGGCGGAACTGGATTGGCTGCGGACGTACTACCGCCAACACAAAGACACCAGTCTGGGTGTTGGGACGATAAGGTTCAACCTTTGGTTTCCAGAATAGACCCCATTCTCATGGCAGACATCATCGCAAAACTCATCGACGAAATCGGACCCGGTCATATGGCGAGCACGGCATACGACACGGCTTGGGCGGCGCGCTTGGGCGAGATTGACCAAACCATCAGCACGCGCGCCTTAGCCTGGCTCACTAAAAATCAATTGCCCGATGGCACATGGGGCGCGCCTGCTCCAATGTACTATCACGACCGCGTAGTTTGCACGCTGGCGGCAATGATCGCACTGGCGCATCGCGGGCACCGCGCAGCAGATAAAGAACAGATCACCAAGGGAAAGATCGCGCTTGAGAGGATCATCAGCGGCGCCACGGGAGGGCTATCCGCCGACCCCAATGGAGCAACCGTCGGCTTCGAAATGATCGCGCCCACGTTGGTGGCGGAAGCCGAAAAATTAGGGTTGATAAAAAACCAGGCAAATCGCATCCTCGGCAGAATCTCCAGGCAACGCTCTGTAAAACTTGCCTATCTGCGAGAAAACATGATCAGCCGCCGCGTCACCATGGCGTTTTCAGCCGAGATGGCTGGCGTGGACGGAAAACACATGCTGGATGTGGACAACCTACAAGAGAGCAACGGTTCGGTAGGCGTCAGCCCCTCCGCCACGGCGTATTTCGCGGCGTACATCAAACAGGGCGATGCCGGCGCGCTGAAGTATCTGCATTCGATCATGAAATCGGATGGCAGTTTCCCGAACGTCGCGCCGTTCGATGTCTTCGAGATTGGTTGGGCGCTGTGGAACCTGAGCCTGATCCCCGGGCTTGCCAAACACAACAAACTTCAACCTCACTTGGATTTTCTGTCCAATGCCTGGGTGCCGAAACGCGGCGTGGGTTTTGCGGCAGGATACTCCGTAAAGGACAGCGACGACACAGGCTTGGTGTTCGATACCCTGCTTCGGTTTGGTATCGAAAAAGACCTCGGCAGTGTTCTGTCCTATGAAGAGAAGGATCACTTCCGTTGTTTCGAACTGGAAGCCAACCCATCCACCAGTGCGAACATCCATGTGCTTGGCGCGCTGGGGCAGGCGGGATTGGATAT
>CAYPCK010000556.1:0-1941 GCA_964409185.1 uncultured Anaerolinea sp.
TACGGCACGCCGCGGATTTCAAATTCCCCGCCGTTCACTTCCACCTTTACCCTGATCGGCAATAACCGGGCGGGCGCGCCGGTGTTCGGGTACCAGATGCGGTTCACGATGGGGAGGATGAACAACCCGTGATCGTCGCCAATGGGAGTAAATGTTTCCGCTGGCTCGCCGTGAAAGACGGACACATTCATCCGCTCGCAAAGTTGCGTTGCAAACGCAATCACATTTTCCGAAGGCAAACCGATCTCGCTGACGTTCAATATCTGTTTGCCGTTGAACCCGCCTTCGGCTGAATTTTTCAGGTCATGCCGCGCAATGAACTCAAGGATATTCCCCGCCGCATCTTTGAAGTAGATCGAGTGCGCGTTCCAGTTTGAGAAGTCGAAAACATCCAGCCGGTTTTCATCATGAAGCAGGTCGACTTTTTTCGACAGCCATTCCTTCGCCGCCTGAATCTGATTCTCCGGGATGTTGAACGCAAAGTGATACACGCCGTTGAAGTCAGCCTCCGCCTGAGTGAAGACGAGGGTGGTTTTCCCCGCCTGCACCTTCAACCTGTCCGCAAAAAATTCCACAGGCAGTTCGAGGAGGGTGGAGTAAAAATCCCGTTGAGTCTGCAAATCGTTTGTCGCGAATTCCATGGATATGATGTTCATTTTTGTCTACCTGCAGGGCGGACTGAAGTCCGCGCTCCGGATGTACGCAATACGCAGCACGAATCCTCAACCACCGAACTACCCAACTACCCAACTAGCCAACTAGCCAACTAATTCAACTACTCCTCATCCACCTCTTCACCGCCTCATGCGGATGCTCGTATTCCAGCATGGCGTTCAGTAATTTGTCTGGGTCAGAGTCGCAACACAACGCATCGCGGTGCTCCTTGAAGATGAATCCCTCCTCCACGGCGTGATCGAGCGCGGCGAGTAACGGGGCATAATAATTTTTCGTGTTGAGCAAACCGATCGGCTTTTGGTGATGACCGATCTGACTCCACGTGATCGTTTCGAAGAGTTCATCGAAGGTGCCGAACCCACCGGGCAGGGCGATGTATCCATCGGCAAGTTCGTGCATTCTCGCCTTGCGCGTGTGCATATCGGGTGGAACATCCATGCGGGTGAGTCCGTCATGGGCAAGGGCGGGGACGTTCATCGAAGGGATGATGACGCCGATCACCTCGCCGCCTGCGGAAAGCGCGCCATCCGCGACCGCGCCCATCAAGCCGGTTTTGCCTCCGCCGTAGACGATGCGCATCCCTTTTCCGGCGAGAAAAATGCCGAAGGAGCGCGCGGCAGTCAAATAGTCGGCATGAACCGAATCGGAGGATCCGCTAAAAATACAGATGGAATGCATGAAGTCCGTCCTGTGTACGATGGAAAAAAACAAACTTTGCACGATTGTATCAGTGTTGTAAACAAACTCTAATCTTTTTCCTACAACGAGTCGCGGGGCTTTTTGGTAGAATCCCGAACAAGTTAGGAGACCCAAATCATGGCAGGCATGGAGCGATTTACACAGCGAGCGAGACGGGTGTTGAGCCTTGCGCATCAGGAGGCTGAACATTCCCGCAACAACAACATCGGCACAGAGCACTTATTGCTTGGTTTAATGGATGAAGAAGGCGGTGTAGCTGGGCGCGTGTTGCGCGAGCTGGGCATGACCTCGGACCGCGTGCGCGAAGTGATTCGCCGCGTGTCGAGCAGTTCGGTTTCCTTCGATGCCAGCCGTGTGGAACTCGCCGGCGACACGCAACAAGTGCTGGAGCTCGCTGTCGAAGAAGCGCGCAGGCTCGGCCATCATTACATCGGCACCGAACATATTTTGCTCGGGCTGGTGCGCGTGGATGGCATCGCGATGGAGGTGCTGCGCCGTCTCGGTGTGACGCCGGACCAGATCCGCCGGCAGACGCGGCGTGTTCTGAATGAATCCGCTTCCTCCTCC
>CAYPCK010000557.1:0-1936 GCA_964409185.1 uncultured Anaerolinea sp.
TTCGCTCGAACTCGAGACGCTCGGTCCGCTGACCGATCTCGCTCCGAATGCCGAAGTCACGCACACTGAAACGTGGAATGTGTACGATCTCGATGCGCTCCCCGCCGATCTGTTAAACCGCAAGATCAGCGAAGACATTCTTACACGGTGAGCAAGTTGAATAAATAACTGATGTTACGCAGTTTTGCTCAGAGGCGGTCTTCGACCGCCGTAGTTGCCGGTTCTTTTTGCTTGTCATCCACAGGGTCACAGACCCTGTGTGAGCATAAATTTTACGTAACATCAGTAAATAACAAATCCCGGCAAGCTATGTAGAGGAGTTCTTGTGAAAACCGTTGTGATCATCTCTGCCATCGCTGAATGGGTGGGCGTCAAACCGCTGTTCCCCGCCTCGCGCATCGAAACCTATCCTTACGGCGAATGTCTCACCGCCAGCGTCGGCGGGCATGAACTTCAATTCTTTCACACCGGCTGGGGCAAGATCGCCTCGGCAGGCGCGTTGCAATACATCATCGACCATCACGCGCCGGACCTCATTGTCAACCTCGGCACGTGCGGCGGATTCGAAGGCGTGGTCGCGCGCGGCGAGATCATCCTCGTCGAACGGACGATGGTGTACGACATCGTGGAGTTGATGGGCGACCTCGACATCGCCAATTATTACGCTTCGACCCTCGAGTTGGGCTGGCTCGCCGACCCTCTGCCGCATCCCGCCCGCCGCGCGCTCATCGCCTCGGCGGATAGCGACCTGCCGCCCGGCAAGATTCCTGCGCTCAAGGCGAAAGGCGCGGTTGCCGCGGATTGGGAGTCCGCGGCGCTGGCATGGGTGGCGCGCAAAAATAATGCGCGGTTGTTGATCTTGCGCGCCGTCAGCGACATCGTCAACGAAAAGGAAGGAGAGGCGTACGACAACATCGAAATCTTCAACGAACGCGCAAAAGAAATCATGAAGACGCTGGTCGCGCAGCTGCCCGATTGGCTGGATGCGGTGACGTTATAATTCTCCGCATGAATCTCAAAACCGAAGACGATCTTCAAATCCAAAAGCGAAACTTCCGTAATGTGCAGATAGATGGCATAGGCGTCAGCATTTCGAATGTTGCCGCGCCGTTCCTGCCGGTGTTCCTCACGCGCCTCGGCGCATCGAATTTTCAGGTGGGTCTTCTCACCTCCATGCCCGGCGTGACCGGGCTTTTGCTTGCCATTGTTGTCGGCCGTTTCTTGCAGACGCGCCGCAACATCGTGCCGTGGTACAGCCTCTCGCGATTGTTGGTCATCCTGTGCTTTGCGTTGACCGGCGGATTGATCTTCCTCGTGCCATCCGAAGCGATGATCGTCTCGACGCTGGTGATCTGGGCATTGGCGACCATTCCGCAAACCGCGCTCGCTGTTGCCTTCTCGGTGGTGATGAACGCCGTGGCTGGTCCTGAGGGACGTTATGCCCTGCTCAGCCGCCGCTGGGCAATCTTTGGTCTGACTGGCGTGGTCGGCACATTCATTGTCACGCGCCTCATCGACCTGATCGGGTTTCCAATGAATTACGCGGTGATGTTCCTGACGCTCTCGCTGGGCGGCTTCCTCAGTTATTATTTTTCGAGCCGCATCGTCGTGCCCGACCAGTTGGCGGCGCCGCTCGCAAAGAGCGAGTCGCTGCGTGAGACGGTTTGGAATTATGTCATCTTATTGCGCAAGACGCCCGCATTCGTTTCATTTGCCTCGAAGCGATTCGTTTACTTTTCCGCTTTGATGCTCAGTCTGCCGATCCTGCCGCTGTACCTGGTTCGCGAGGTGGGGGCTTCCGATTCCGAGATCGGTGTGATCAGCATGGCAATGACCTTGGTGATGTTGGTGGGGTACTTCCTCTGGCCCCGCGTCTCCCGCGGTTTTGGCGGGCGCTTCGTGCTGTTGGCGACCACGTGCGGGATGATCCTCCACC
>CAYPCK010000558.1:0-1935 GCA_964409185.1 uncultured Anaerolinea sp.
GAGGATGTTGAAGATGCGTTCCGCGCCCGCGATGCCGTTCTGGATGTTCGTCCACAAGACCGCGATCTGTTGAATCGGCTGGTTGAAGCGTTGGACGTATGAAAGGAAGGTAACGATCAAGCCAAACGTCACAACCGTTCCAAAGAGCGTGTTCCCACTGAGCAGATACCAACCGCCGACTCCCGTCACAATGGCAAGCGCAACATAGGACAACGCTTCCAACGCGGGAGCCAGCGCGGAGGTGTACGCCACGGCGCGGATGTTGGCATCGCGGTTGGCGGCGTTGACCTCCTTGAACTGTTCGATGTTCTCATCCGCGCGGTTGAAGGCTTGCACTTCACGCACGGCAGAAATACTTTCCTGCAATTCCGCATTGACGTTGCCGATCTCCCTGCGGCTCGCGCGGAAGGCTTTGCGCGCCTGCGCAGAAAAATAGGCAGTGGCGAAGAACATGATTGGCGCGACGGAAAGCGAGAGCAAGGCAAACGGAAGGCTCGCGGTAAGCATGTTGTAGGAGATCCACACGAGTTGAATCACGCCGCTGACAAATTGCACCAGTGCGAACGACGTTCCCTGTTCGAGAGCGGAGGTGTCGTTGGTGATGCGACTCATCAGATCGCCTGCGGTGTGCTCGGAGTAGTAACTCAACGAGAGGCGGTGCAATTGCTCGAACACCTCCAAACGTAGTTGGCGGATGACGTGCTGCGCCGCCCACGTCATGGCAAGGAAGGTCATACCGAAGAGCAGCGCGCCCGCCACATACAGCACTGCCATGATCATGGTCAGGCGGAACAAGCCTGCAATGCGCTGGTCATTGGTCATCGTGGAGATGCCCGGCGCGGGGTAGTTATTCCACGTGTAGGCTTTGTAAATCAGTCGTTCGGTGAAGGACAGGGAGGAGGGATCGGTCGTCCCAAGCCAGCAGGCGGATTCCGATTCCTCCGCAGGCGAATCAGCCGTAAGGTCGAATGAAGCGTTTCGTCCGCCGAATTGCACGATGAAGCAATCGGTCGCTTGTCCGGTCAATTGAGGCGTGGTGACGGTCATCCACGTGGAGGCGAGCATCACGAACAGCGCGAAAACCACCATGTACCAATATGGCGCAAAGTAACGGAGGAGCCGCGCGAGCGTGCCGCGTACGTTCCGCGCCACGACGGTTTCCTGTTTGAATAAGTCCTGGCGATTGCCCATCATAGGGCACCTTCCTTTTCATGTACGAGGATCTGAGAGTTGTAAATTTCCGCGTAGATCGGACTGTCTTCCATGAGGTCGTGATGTTTACCCTCGGCGACGATCTCGCCCTTGTCGAGCACGAGGATCTTATCGGCATTGACGACGGTGCTGATGCGCTGCGCGATGACGAACGACGTGCGGCCTTTCATCAACGTTTCGAGCGCGGATTGAATCTGCGCTTCGGTGTTGAGATCCACACTGGACGTGGAGTCATCGAGGATGAGAATGCGCGGGTTGAGGAGCAGGGCGCGCGCGATGGCAACGCGTTGTTTCTGTCCGCCCGAGAGTGTGGCGCCGCGTTCACCGACATGTGTGTTATAGCCATCGGGGAAGGACAGGATAAAATCGTGCGCCTGCGCGGCTTGCGCGGCCGATTCGATCTCCGCTTGCGACGCGTTGGGCTTGCCGAAGGCGATGTTGTCGCGGATGCTCCCGCTGAAGAGAGTGGTTTCTTGCAACACAATTCCGATTTGCGAACGGAGCGATTCGAGTTTCACGTCGCGCAGATCGTGATTGTCAATCGTGATCTTACCTTCGCTCGGGTCGTAAAAACGCGGTAGTAAATTGATGATGGTCGTCTTGCCTGAACCTGTCGCGCCAAGCAGGGCAATCGTCTCGCCGGGGTTCGCGGTAAATGAAACGTTTTTCAACACGGGGTCGCCGCCGCCGAAATAACGGAAGGTGACATTTTCGAACTTCACT
>CAYPCK010000559.1:0-1925 GCA_964409185.1 uncultured Anaerolinea sp.
TCGAGACTTTGCAATAAATACATGACCGCAGACCGCTGTCCGCGGTCAATGGTCAGCGGTCTTTTTGAATATATAAACCTAAATAGGAGACTAAAAATGCCCCTCACGGTATCACAACTCATGGAAAAAATGCCTGGCGCGTTCCTGCCTGAAAAAGCGCAGGGAGTGAACGCGACCATCCACTTCAAATTCACAGGCGCGGAAGCAGGCGAATGGAACGCCAAGATCGCCGATGGAAAGTGCGAAGTTGCATCCGGCGCTCCCGCCGAAAAGGCGACG
Source organism: uncultured Anaerolinea sp. (assembly GCA_964409185.1). Taxonomy (GTDB): domain Bacteria; phylum Chloroflexota; class Anaerolineae; order Anaerolineales; family Villigracilaceae; genus Defluviilinea. Next base: position 280 of record CAYPCK010000559.1, read on the forward strand.
ATGACTCTCACCGCCGATTCCAGCGATTACGTCAAACTCTTCACGGGCGAACTGGATGGCATGCAAGCCTTCATGCAAGGCAAACTCAAATTAGGCGGCGACCTGAACCTGGCGATGAAATTGATGAACATGTTCAAGATTCGATAGCGCGAGATGACAAAAACGATTCTGGTTGTATTGGCTCATCCCGACGATGAGTCTTTTGGCTTGGGCGGCACGATCGCGGTCTACGCAAAAAAAGGATATGACGTGTATTACCTGTGCGCCACTCGCGGCGAGGCGGGGTCCGCAGACGCGGAATACATGCAAGGCTTCAAGGATACCGCCGAAATGCGCACAGATGAGTTGATGCGCGCGGCGAAGATCCTTGGTTTGAAAGAAGTCTTCTTCCTCGGTTACCGCGACTCTGGCATGCCCGGCATGGAGGCGAATCAGCATCCCGATGCGCAGATCAACCATCCCGTTGAAGAAGTGGCGGGGCGTGTCGTCAAATATATTCGCGAACTCAAGCCCGAGGTCGTGCTCACGTTCGACCCGATCGGCGGCTATAAACATCCCGACCACATCCACATTCAGCGGGCGACCACGCTGGCGTTTGAAAAAGCAGGCGACGCATCTTTTTACCCCGAGGCAGGCGCGCCGTTCGCGCCGACCGCGTTGTATTATCAAGTCTTTCCGAAGCGGTTCCTCCAATGGGCTGTGCGACTGTTGCCGTTATTTGGCAAAGACCCGCGCAAGTGGGGCAGAAACAAGGATATCGACCTTACCGACCTGATCACCGATTTCCCGGTACACGTCCGGGTAAATATCGGGTCGGTTGCGGATGTCAAACGGCAAGCGGGCGAACAACATGCATCGCAGGGAGGACGCCAAATGCGCCGCGGGTTATTTGGGCTCCTTTCGAGAATCTTCGGTGAACACGAGGACTATATGCGGGCTTCTCCTCCTGTGGAGGGGTATTTCCGTGTGAAAAACGATCTTTTCGACCTGTAAACTTCCTGCTCAATTCTTGAAGGCGGCTGGGAACATTTCCAGCCGCTTTTTCGTTCCACCAACGACATGCGGACGCGTGTTAGAATCCATTTATCCTATGAGCGAACCATCCAACGAAAAACAACCTGCTCGACGATTCGATCTTCCGCGACTGGCATCCATGCTAATTCGACCCGCTCAGTCATTTTTACCGATGAGCGCGGACAAACACAGTACCTGGTTGACGCCGATGCTGTTGTTAAGCCTGACGACCATCCTGGTCGTCATTGTGACCGGCTACCTCAAGACGCAAGCCGCATTGAACGGCGTGGTTGAGTTGCCTCCCGATTGGGAATTCTGGACGACGGAAATGCAGGAAAATTATCTGCAAGCGCAACAAGCCACGCAAAGCCCGGCGATCAATTACGTGATACCAATGATCGGCGCGCTGTTTTCACTCTGGCTTGGTTGGCTGATATTTTCCGGGATTATGCGGCTTGTTTCAACCTTGCTAGGCGGTCGAGGTTCCATGCAGAGCGCGTTGAATGTCGTTGGGTGGGCGGGCATTCCGTTTGCCGTCCGCGATGTGTTGCGCGTGTTGTTCATGTTGTCCGCTGGGCGCGCCATTGCCAGCCCGGCGCTGTTCATCCATCATCGCCACAAAAAAATTCGTC
>CAYPCK010000560.1:0-1923 GCA_964409185.1 uncultured Anaerolinea sp.
GGTTGCCTTTCTCGTCGATCAGGGGAGTCTGGTCAATGATTTTCATGGAACCTAAAAGACCGGCGCCTGCTCCAGCGCGTCGCGGTCCGCGGAATCTTGCGTGGTGATGACTTCCTTCCCATCCCGGCTGACCACCCGCAGGGGTTTCCCGGAGACGAACGTGCTCGCCAGCAGTTCCCTGCGCGAACCGACCACGAACAACTTGCCGCTCTTGATGCGCTCCAACAATTCCTTCCGGTCAATGAGCACCCGGTCCGAATACGACGAACCGCGCCGTTCATACGCGCGCACCATTTGAATTTGTCCGTTTTTATAACGGACTGCCTCGATCACGCCGTCCTGTTTCTTTGCCATACGGTTTCAACTCCGTGTGTATTTTAACATAAAGACCCTAAAGGTTTTTGAAACCTTTAGGGTCTTGCAACTGTCGGGGCGATAGGATTCGAACCCGGGACCTTGGCGCCAGGACGCCACGCGCTAGCCCAACGACGCCTTCTCATGGTCGGACAAATAACGCCCAATTCCCCGGGCTTTGATCTTTCTCTCGCGTAACCATGCCTCGGAACGCGAATTGAATTTCTCAGTATGGATCAATTCCCACGGCGCGCCCAAACGAGTGGATTTCGATTTTCCCGCGTTATGTTGCATCAGACGTTTATCAACGTCTTCCGTTGATCCAACATAGTACCTTTGCAATCGTTGACTGTAAATGATGTAAATATAAAACAAGTCGGGGCGATAGGATTCGAACCTACGGCCTCTTGCTCCCAAAGCAAGCGCGCTAGCCGGACTGCGCCACGCCCCGATAACCAAACTTAATTTTCAACCTCGGAGCCTTGCGCTGAAAGCGCCACGCGCTACCGATGGCGCCAGCGGCGCCACTACGCCCCGATGAAGTGCGACGAGTATAATGCGACGGATGAATACCCGTCAAGCAACAAAACGGACTGCCTGCATCACGCTTCTCCTCATCGTCTCAGCCTGCTCCTCCTCCGTACAACCGACCTCAACCCCAACAGCCATCCCTGCGACCCCGACTCAAACGCCGACGATGCTCCCCACCTTCGCTCCATCCACAGCAACTTCGACCGTCACGCCAATCGTGTGCCTCACGAAGCCCGGCAAGATCGAAAAATCAATTCTCGAATCCTCGAACCCTCCGCAAGAATTTTTGATCTACTTTCCCCCATGCTACTCCGAAAACACAGACAAACGTTTTCCCGTCCTTTACCTCCTGCACGGACAAACCTACACCGCCGACCAGTGGATTCGCCTCGGCGCGACCGACGCGCTCGACCGTCTCATCATGAGCGGAGAATCTGCGCCGTTCATCCTTGTCCTCCCCGACGACCGCTACTGGTACACCCCCTCAGGGACAACCTTCGGCGCGCGCCTTGTGAATGAACTCATCCCGCATGTTGACGAGACCTATCGCACCATCCCCGATCCTCGCTACCGCGCCATCGGCGGACTATCACGCGGCGCGGGTTGGGCATTGCAACTTGGATTAACCCGCCCCGATCTTTTCAACATCATCGGCTTGCACTCGCTCGCTGTTTTCCAACGAGACGCCTCCAAAGTGGCGGGCTGGATTCAAGCCATCCCTCCCGCCTCGCGCCCAAGCATCTTCATGGACATCGGCGAGAACGACCAGGAACTCGCCTCCGCCACCCAGATCGAAGCGATATTCACGGAATTGGAAGTCGTTCACGAATGGCATATTTACACCGGCGAACACACCGAGGCATACTGGTCCGCGCACGTGGAGGAATACATCCGCTGGTATGCGGAGCGGTGGATGCAGGAAGCAGAGTAAGTTGTCACATCGCCATCCTTGACTTGCACCAAGGGGGTTCTTGTGTGCAGTCGCGGCATACTTTATTTGGGTTACTTGGCGTTGGGCAATCGTACCATGGACCGCAC
>CAYPCK010000561.1:0-1911 GCA_964409185.1 uncultured Anaerolinea sp.
CTCGAAGTGTTCACCGAATGGAAATCCATTTATGTGGATTATTCGGGCAAGTTGCAGAGGGCGCAGATTGATAATCGAGAAGATTGATGAGCCGCAAAAACATCTATCTGACTTTAACCGTTCTCGGTCTGATCGCGCCATACTATTTCTTTCTTCAGGTGCGTGAGTTCGATCTACAAGCGCTCGGTGAACAATTTGCCGCGAACAAGTTGCTGGGCGGTTTGGCGGCAGACCTGCTGATTTCCGTGATCGTGTTCTGGTTTTTCATGGTGACAGAGGCAAAGAGGTTGAACATGAAAAACATCTGGGTTTATTTTCTGGCTATATTTCTCGTGGGCTTATCGTTCGCCCTTCCGTTGTTCCTGTATTTCAGGGAACGGACTCTGGAACAAAAATGACGCTCAACTGGGACGCGACGTATGCCATTGCGCTGGAACTCAAACGCCAACACAAAGACGCAAACATCGAAGCCGTGACATTGAAACAGATCTACGATTGGACATTGCAACTGCCCGAGTTCGACGACGATCCGGCGCTCGCCAACGACGAAATTTTGTACGCCATCTATCAAGATTGGTTCGAGGAGCACATCCATGGACAATGAACGATTAAGTTTGCCGCAGTACGACATCCCCCAAGACATGCAAAACCTCGTCGCGGTCACCACGCTCGACCGCCTGTACAACTGGGGCCGCCGCTCGTCGGTGTGGCCCCTCATGTTCGGTCTCGCATGTTGCGCCATCGAAATGATCGCCGCGCAGACGGCGCGTTACGACATGGCGCGCTTCGGGATGGAGGTCATGCGTCCCACGCCGCGCCAAGCCGACCTGTTGCTGGTTTCGGGAACCGTCACGAAGAAAATGGTTCCCGCGATCATCCGCCTGTACAACCAGATGCCCGAACCGAAATATGTCGTTGCCATGGGCGCGTGCGCATCGGGCGGCGGTCCGTTCAAAGAGGGCTACAACGTCGTCGCGGGCATCGATAAATTTTTGCCTGTGGATGTTTACATCCCCGGCTGTCCTCCCACCCCGCAAGCCCTCATCGCCGGCTTGATCAAATTGCAAGAAAAGATCGACAAGCAAACCATCAGACGCGCGCCGTGGTACAAACGCAAAGTGCAGGACCCAAACTATGTGCCAGTGCCGATCCTTGGACCCGACTTGATCGATCCGCGCCGCAACGCAGAGATCAAAGCCGCCGCCGCAGTGAAGGAGGGATGACATGACTGCTCCCGCTTCTGTTTCGACCATTGATCTGGTCGCCCGATTCCCCGGCGTCGTCACCCCCGACGCGCGTCCCGGCTACTCCGGTTTCATCGTGGAAAAAGATTCGCTCCTCGAAGTTGCCGCCGCCGTCCGCGACGAATTCGGCTTCGACTTGATGACCGCCGTCACCGGCGTGGATTACGCGCCCGACAAAATGGAAGTTGTCTACCATGCCTACCGCTCCACCGGCGGACCCGGCCTCGTGTTCAAAGTGCAAGTCCCGCGCGTGGACCCGGTGGAAGTCCCATCGTTGATTCATCTTTATCCCGGTGTAGATTTGCAGGAACGCGAAGCTTGGGATTTGCTCGGCATCAAATTCACCGGCCACCCAGACTTGCGTCGGATTCTCATGTGGGAAGGCTTCGAAGGTCACCCCCTCCGCAAGGATTGGAAAGAAGCATTTTACGAAGAAGATACCAAGCCATTCAAAAGCCGCTGGCCCAGCGGTCAGTTTTACATGGCAGAGGACAAGAATCCCTTCAAAGATAATTTGACCTTCCCACAAAACTTCGACCCCGAAAAATGGATTCCCGAAGGCGACGCCCTGCTCTACGGCGCGCTGGCTCGCTACACCGTCAAGCAGGAAGATGGACTCAGCACCGACCGCATCGTCATCAACATGGGACCGCACCACCCCTCCACA
>CAYPCK010000562.1:0-1906 GCA_964409185.1 uncultured Anaerolinea sp.
TCGTTTCACGGGCTTGGTATAATTCGCCAGTCATTTTCAAATCGTTGGAGAACGCATGAGCAAAAAACTTTCGGGTAATGAAATCCGCCAGACCTTCATAGATTTTTTCGTCGAGCACGGACACACCGCCGTGCCTTCGATGTCGCTCGTGCCGGGCGGGGATTCCACGCTTCTCTTCACCAACTCCGGCATGGTGCAGTTCAAGGATGTGTTCATCGGCACCGATAAGAAGCCCTACACTCGCGCCGTTGATTCGCAAAAGTGTATGCGCGTGGCGGGCAAGCACAACGATCTCGAAGATGTCGGGCGCGACGATACGCATCACACCTTTTTCGAAATGCTCGGCAACTGGTCGTTCGGCGATTACTATAAAAAGGAAGCCATCGCGTGGTCGTGGCAGTTACTCACCGATGTGTGGGGGTTGCCGAAAGACAAAATCTACGCCACGTGCTTCGAGGATGATAAAGGTAACGTGCCGCGCGACGATGAAGCGGCAGAAATCTGGAAACAACAACCGGGCTTCAACCCCGAACACGCGATGTTTTTCGGGCGCAAGGAAAATTTCTGGCAGATGGCGGAGACTGGTCCGTGCGGTCCGTGCTCCGAGATTCACTTCGACCGCGGGGAGCAATTTTGCGATATGCAAGATGTGCCCGGTCATGTGTGCGCGGTGAACGGCGGTTGCGCGCGCTTCCTCGAATTGTGTAACAACGTCTTCATCCAATACAACCTGTTCGAGGATGGTCGCCTTGAGCCGCTCCCGCAAAAGCACGTGGATACCGGCATGGGCTTCGAGCGCATCGTCTCTGTTTTGCAGGGCGTGGACTCCAATTACAAAACCGATCTTTTTACCGGCTCGCTCGAAATTCTGCGAAGCCTCACCGGTCACAGCGAAAAAGAAATGCTTGCGGATTTTACGCCATACCGCGTGATCTGCGACCACGCGCGTTCTGCCGCCTTCCTCATCGCCGACGGCGTCGTGCCGGGCAACGCGGGACGCAACTACGTTGCGCGCATGATCATCCGCCGCGCGGCGCGTTTCGGCTCGAAGATCGGGCTGAACGAACCGTTCCTCGCCAAGGTTGCTGAAGCCGTGATTCGCCAGTACGGGGATTTCTATCCCGAACTCAAAAAGGCTCAGCCTGCCATCCTCGACAATTTGACGCGGGAAGAAGTCCGCTTCGCGCGCACTGTGGAGGCGGGTACAAACCATTTGCAGAATCACCTCGACGCGCTTCGTTCCTCCAGTCAAACCCTCCTCGACGGTCACAAAGCCTTCGATCTGTACGCCACCTATGGACTTCCGTTCGAAATTTCGCGCGATATCGCCCGCGAGCAGGGACTCGATGTAGACGAGAAAGGATTCAACGAAGCGAAGGAAGAACACGCGAAAGCCTCAGCCTCCTCCAAGTTCAAATCGAAAATGGGCGAAGACGCCGAATTCTTCGCGGGGATCCTGAAAGACCTGCAATCGAATAAAAAACTTGGCAAAGAGGGTGTGGCATACGATCCCTACACCAGCCCGAGCGTGGAAGGCGAAGTGCTTGCGCTCGTCGTCAACGGAGAGTCGGTGCGATCAGCGTCACTCGATGATCAGGTTGAAGTAATTCTCCCGAAGACTGGCTTCTACATCGAAGCCGGTGGTCAGGTGGATGATACAGGCTATATTCGTTATCTCCCCTCTTCCGCCGGGAGAGGGGTTGGGGGTGAGGGGGGGTGGGAAATCGAAATTACCGGCATGCGCCGCGCCTCGGCGGGCGTCATCGTCCACATCGGGACGGTGATCTCGGGCCAGCCTAACGTGGGCGATAAAGCCGTTGCCGAAGTGAATCTCGTCCGCCGGCGCGACATCATGCGGAACCACACCGCGACGCATCTCCTGCACAAAGCGCTCCACACCGTCTTG
>CAYPCK010000563.1:0-1902 GCA_964409185.1 uncultured Anaerolinea sp.
CGACTTAACGCTTGTTCGATCGTCGTGATGAGTTCGCCTTCCCGGAAGGAGGCTTTGGTGAGCAGGCGTTTTCCAAATTCCTTCAGCTGGCTGAGTTGCTCATTGGTCAACCCGCCGCCGCTTACCACCAGGACGGGGATGTTGCGCAGAGACGGATTTTCATTCAATTTTTCGAGGATGGTGAACCCATCGATTTCCGGCATGAAGACATCAAGAATGATGGCGTCCGGCACTTTTGTGGCGATTGCCTCCCAGCCTTTTTTGCCGCCCTCTGCCAGTGTGACCTTGTACCGACCCTGGTCGGCAAGGATCTTATCCATCAAACGCAGGTCGTTCGGGTCGTCATCGATGACCAAGATCTCCTTGATGGTGCCTTCCTTGTCGAGGCGCGAGAACGCGTGAATCAGGTCCTCCTCGAGGATCGGCTTGATCAAATAATCCGCGGCGCCGAGGCTGAATCCCTTGTTGGCTTGCTCGAGGATCGAGCAGACGATAACGGGATAGTCCCGGGTGGCTGGATCAGACTTCAATTGGGTAAGAATCGACCAGCCGTCCATATCCGGCATCATGATGTCGAGAGTCACGGCGTACGGTTTGATCTCGAGAATCCGCTCCCGAGCAAGTGAAGGATTCGTAAGCGCGACCACGTGATATCCCTGTGGCGTGAGGTAACGTTCGTACAAACTGATCACCTGCGGATCGTCGTCTATGGCGAGGATGATCTTCCGGTCGAGCGGGATGGTATTCAATGATTGATGGAACAGCGGAATCGTGAACCAGAACGTGGAACCGATGTTTGCGTCGCTTTGTATGCCGATGCGCCCCCCGTGCAGTTGGACAAGGTTTGCGCAAATCGACAGACCCAACCCCGATCCGCCGGTTTTGCGCGTGGCGGAACCATCCACCTGCGAGAAGGCTTTGAAGAGTTTCTCCTGATCCTCCGCCGAGATGCCGGGGCCGGTGTCTATCACTTTGACCAGCGCCTCCATATTCCCGGAGGGGCTGCGCTGGATGCTGGCTTCCACCGAAATGGAGCCTTCATCGGTGAACTTTGCGGCGTTTGAAAGCAGGTTGATGAATATCTGGCGAATGCGCATCGCGTCGCCGCGAATGGCGGGCATGCCGGATGGAACTTTTTGAATTAATTGAATGGGTTTTTCCTTGACGAGTCCTTTGGCGGTGGAAAGTACGCTCGTCACCATGTCAGAAAGGTTGACTTCTTCGAAGTTCAATTCCATCTTACCTGCTTCGATTCGGGCAAGATCGAGAACGTCGTTGATCAAGCCCAGCAGGTGCTGCCCGGAATTATAGATCGCGGTCAGGTCTTGTTGTTGCATATCGGTGATGGGACCGTCGATGCCTTTCAGGATGACGCGCGAAAACCCGATGATGGAATTCAACGGGGTGCGGAGTTCGTGGCTCATGTTGGCGAGGAATTGACTTTTCAACTTGTCCACTTCCCGCAGGTCTTTGATGAGTTGTTGCGAGAGTTCGTAAGAACGCGCGTTGTCGATCGCCACCGCCACCTGGTCGCCGAGTGATTGTAAAACGGCGACATCATCCGCGGTAAAGGCATCGGTTTGTTTCGACTGTATGTCGATGACGCCCACGGTCCGTTGCCCGATCCTCAACGGGATCGCCAGTTCTGAGCGCGTGTCAGGCAGGTAGGGGCTGGGTCTAAATAGCGGCTCCGCGGCGACATCGTCCACCAATTTATATTGACCCGATTCTGCCACCGCGCCGATGACAGATTGCGACCCCACTACAATGGAATGCTGGGCGGCGAGCAACTTTTCGCCGGCGGTGCCTGTGGCGCCTTTGAGGATGGCATTGAACCCTGTTTCCTCCACGTTGTAAATACCGGTGAAATAAAAACCGAACCCTTCGCTAATATGATCGACC
>CAYPCK010000564.1:0-1895 GCA_964409185.1 uncultured Anaerolinea sp.
TTTCAAGCGACTCGGCGTGACTTTCGATGTGATGAAAAACTCTTCACGCTTCTTTCCCGACTCTCGAACTGCCTGCCCGACCAATTCCTCGCTGTGCCCGCCCGCGTACATTTCGGCGGTGTCGAAGTGGGTGTAACCAACCTCAATGGCGGAGCGAAGCGCAGTGAGGGACTTAGAATCCAGCGAACGGTTCGGAGATGAATTCCCGCCGATGCGCCACGCGCCGAATCCGATCTTGGGGAGGGACAGGGTGGGGCTGGTTTCGTATTTCATACCCCCAACCGATTGATCCCATCGAACGCGGCGGTTTTGTAACACTCCGCCAGCGTGGGATAGTTGAACACGGTGTTGATGAAATATTCCACCGTGCCTTTGAACGCCATCACCGCCTGACCGATGTGGATGAGCTCGCTCGCTCCTTCGCCGATAATATGCACGCCGAGCAGTTCGTGTGTTTCCAGATGGAAGATTAATTTGAGTAAACCTGTCTGGTCGCCGATGATCTGTCCGCGGGCGATCTCGCGGTATTGCGCCTTGCCCACTTCGTAGGGAATCCCCGCTTCGGTGAGTTCCTCTTCGTTGCGCCCGACGGTCGAAATTTCAGGGATGGTGTAAATGCCGTATGGAAATAATTCGGGCGTGTGATTCGTTTTCACGTTGAACGCGTGACACGCCGCGAGCCGTCCCTGCTCCATGGAGGTGGATGCCAGCGACGGGAATCCGATCACGTCGCCGACCGCGTAGATGTTCGGCGTTTTCGTTTGGAATTTATCATTCACTTTGATAACCCCGCGTTCGTCCATTTCGATGCCCACCGCTTCACAATTCAACGTGCGCGTCGCGCCAGTCCTGCCGATGCTGTACAAAGCCATTTCGGTGACAATTTGTTTGCCGCTGGTAAGCGTGATCCGCACGCGATCTCCGTTTTCATCGTTGACCGATTCGATGGTTTTGACTTCCTCTCCCAGCCGCATGATGGCGCGTTGCTGGTTGAGGTGATAGGTGAGCGAGTCCATGATCTCCGCGTCTACGAACGGGAGCAGGCGGCGGCGCTTGTCGATGACGGTGACGCGCACGCCCAGCGCGGCGAAGATGCACGCATACTCCAAGCCGATCACGCCTGCGCCGACGACGGTCAGGGTGCGGGGCAGATGATCCAACTTCAGCATATCGTCGCTGATGAGGATGCGTTTTTCGTCGAAGGGGATATGTTCGCTCTTTGTGGCAGACGTCCCTGTGGCGATGACCGTGTTCGCGGCGGTCACGTCCCGCCAGCCGTGCTGGTCGACAGACTTGAGGCGAATGGTGGTCGCGTCCAAAAACGAGGCTTCGGCAGAGATCAGTTCCACGCGGTTGCGTTGCAATTGATGCCGCACGATGTCCAGCTCGTGTTGGATGACGTGCTCGGTGCGATACAACAGATCAGACATCGTGATGTTCTGCTTCACGGTGTACGACGCGCCGTACAGGCTGTGTTCGCGATACCCCGAAAGATGCATGACCGCTTCGCGCAGCGTCTTGCTGGGAATCGTGCCTGTGTTGATGCACACACCGCCGAGAATCGTTTTCTTCTCGACGACCGCCACGCGCTTGTTGAGTTTCGCCGCCTGAATCGCCGCGCGCTGACCGGCGGGTCCCGAACCGATGACGAGAAGATCGTAGTCGTAGTCTGTCATGCTGGCCTCGCTTTTGATTTCCCGCCATTATAGCATTACAAAAACCCGCCTCAATCGAGACGGGTTACTTGGTTTGCCCCTGGCGGCTTTCTACACCGGGATATACCTTGCCGCCTCGTTTCCCCTCTTCAACGCCTCGAAATTTTTTGGCAATAATTGTTTATGTCGTTCAGGCAAATGACTTCCCAGCGCCTCTTCGATATCTTTTAGTGAAATATC
>CAYPCK010000565.1:0-1892 GCA_964409185.1 uncultured Anaerolinea sp.
GAAGGACCTGATCGTGGTCGCGTCGGGACGGCAAGTCAGCTTCATCGAAGAGGAGCAGACCCAAACGCTGGTTGTTGCGCACGGTCCCGCGCGTGATTTTTATCTCGCCGCAAGCCCGAACTACGAGGAGCAAGTCCTGCGATCGGACGGCATATTGTTCAAGAGCTACACCACAGCGGAGCACGAAGCAGGGTCGCAATTCCTGCTCGAGACCGCCGCGCGGGCGGCGCAAATTTTTAGCGAACGATATGCGCCGTACCCCTACACCGAATTGGATTTTGTCTCCACCCCCACCCTCGCTCTCGGCATTGAGTACCCCGGGATGATCGCGGTCACCTCGTGGATCTACAACCGGCAGGATGAATTTGCCAATGAATACCTCGAATCAACTGTCGCGCACGAGGTGGGTCATCAATGGTTTTACGGTCTTGTCGGTGACGACCAGTTGGATGATCCCTGGCTCGACGAATCGTTGACGCAATTCGCCACCTTGCAATACTTCTTCGATGTCTACGGTCCTGCTGGGGCAGACGGCTTTCGGCGGGATCTTGAATTTCAATGGGACATGATCGCGCGGGAGGAAATCCCAATCGGCTTGCCGGTAAAGGAGTATACCGGAGTATCCTACAGCGGAATCGTCTACGGGCGCGGTCCCTTGTTCTTTGAAGCGTTGCAAGCGGAAATGGGCAGGCAGGCTTTCGACTCGTTCCTGAAAGAATATACACAAACCCTGTCCTGGGGAATCGCCACACCGGAACAACTTCAATCGCTCGCTGAAAAAAACTGCGCCTGCGAACTGGATGATATTTTCAATGAATGGGTATACCCCTGATTGGTTGGTAGTATAATAACCGCCGCGTGGCGCTTGGTGGTTGAGTAGAGCGAAGGTCTTCGCTCGTATCAAAACCCGGAGCCACATTTTCTTGGATGGAGAGATCACCCGCATGCTTCGTAACCTGACCAACCGATTATTATTCATAACCCTTGTGCTTGCCCTTGCCCTCTGGGTGGACCTGAGCAACGAATTACACCTTGCCAATCCCTTCAAAAACGACGGCTCCCTGTTGTTCCAAGCAGATGTCAAACCCCGCCTCGGACTAGACCTGCGAGGCGGATTGCAAGTGTTACTCGAAGCGGATGTGTCCGCCGACACGGAAATATCGCGTGAGGAAATGGAGACAGCCCGCAATATCGTCGAGAACCGCACCAACGCGCTCGGCGTAAGCGAAAACGTCATCCAACTCGCCGGCGAACGCCGCATTGTGGGGGAATTCCCGGGCGCGGATGATACCGACGCCATTCTCGATATTATTCAACAAACGGGTTTGCTCGAATTTGTAGACACCGGCAATTACGGACCTGAGGAAGGAACGATCATTCAAACCGATTTTGCGCCCGGCTCGTCAAATACCCCAACGCCTGCCGATGGAACCACGATTTTCCACACCATCATGACCGGCGAAGCGTTGAAAAGCGTCAATGTCGGGTTAACCAACACAGGGGAGCCTTCCATAGATTTCACCCTGACATCGGAAGGAACCTCCATCTTCGGTACACACACGACTGCGAATACGGGCCGATATCTGGCGATCGCGCTCGATAAGCAGGTGATCACCGCGCCGATCATCGAGGACCCGATCACCGGCGGGCAGGGCACGATCAGCGGAAGTTTCACCCCCGAATCAGCGAACGCGTTGGCAGTTCAACTCCGGTATGGCTCGCTCCCCATCCCATTAAAGGTCGTTGAAACGCGCATTATTGGTCCGACACTGGGCGAAGATTCACTGCAGAAAAGCCTGGTGGCTGGCGTGGTTGGATTCATCATTGTTGCGCTGTTCATGATGATCTATTACCGCCTGCCCGGTGTCGCCGCCGTCCTTTCGATTCTGGCG
>CAYPCK010000566.1:0-1889 GCA_964409185.1 uncultured Anaerolinea sp.
GCGATGGCGAACGTGCAGATGGATTACGTGCGCGGCGGAGCGGCAAAATTCTTCATGGACGGCGTGTGGGAATCGTACACCGCCTACAATGTGAATCCGTACGCCGACGAACCGTCCACGCGGGTGGAGCCGATCTTTTCGCTGGAACATTTTATCCGCATGGCGGGTTTGTGCGACAAAATGGGAATGCAGATCGCCGTCCACGCGTGCGGAGACGCGGCAGTGCGGCAAACGCTCGACGGGTACGAAGCAATTCAAAAGGCGAACGGGAAGCGGGATAGCCGTCATCGCATCGAACATATCGAAGTCTGCCAGCCAAGCGATATGCCGCGCTTCAAGGAATTGGGCGTGATCGCCTCGATGCAACCGAGCCACGCACCGCTCAGCATGGACGATGACCCGGTCTGGCCCACGCGCCCGGGGGCGGGTCAGTGGCAGTATGCCTTCCCCTGGCGAAGTTTGAAGAATGCCGGCGCTCACCTCACCCTCGGCAGTGATTGGTTCGTCGCGCCGTTCGACCCGATCACCCACCTGCATTGGGCGCTCAACCGCGAAAAACTCGCGCCGGAGAATCCCGACCAGCGCCTGACTCTCGAGGAATGCATTCTGGGGTATACGCGCGATGCGGCGTATGTGGAATTCATGGAAAACGATAAGGGGCAGATCAAGGAGGGATTCCTCGCCGACTTGGTGCTATTTTCGCACGACCTTTTCGCGCTGAACCCGGTGGAGATTTCATCGGCGAACGTGGTGTTGACGATGGTGGATGGGCGGATCGTGCACGAGGAATAAGTATAGGGGCGGGATGATCCCGCCCCTACGTTAATCCATTCAACCGGAATATTGAAGCGCGGAGCGCACGAGGTGCAGGAACTCCTCCATATCGTTTTCACGCGGCATCCACTCCGCGATACGTTCGGCTTCGCGATACACTTCGCCGAGCGTGCTTTCCTCCGCCCAATAACTCTGCTTGAGGATCTCGGCATACTCAGCAACGACCACGGCGCGCTGGAAGTAAATATCCGCATCTTCGAACTCGCGCGCCAAATCGCTGGTGTGGAACTCGCTTGAGATCTCGGTGATGGTGTGCAAGTCGGGGTCCTCCCAGCGCAGGTAGACCGTGGCGATCTCGCCAAAGGCTTCGGGGTAGAGTTTGACCTCGTACAACGCTGTCACGGAATGTCCAGCGCCGATCTCGCCGGCATCCACCTTGTTATCGCGGAAATCCTCGTCTGCCACGGCGCGGTTCTCGAACCCGACCAGGCGATAGCGCATGACCACATCGGGGTTGAAGTCCACTTGCACCTTCGCATCGAGCGCGATGGTTTGAAGGGTTCCTGTAATCTGATCAAGGAACAGGCGCTTCGCTTCGCGCATATCGTCCACGTAGGCGTAAAAGCCGTTACCGTTATCGGCGAGTTGCTCCATCAACGTGTCGTTGTAGTTGTCCATGCCGAAACCGATGGTGGTCATCGTCACCCCTTCCTGCACATGACCGCGGATCTCGTCCAGGATCACGTTCGCCTCTGTGTTCCCGACATTCGCCACGCCATCCGAACACAAGATCACGCGGTTGATTCCATCGGGGTTGTACGCTCGCAACGCCATTTGGTATCCCAGGCGAATCCCCGCTTCGGCGTTGGTCGCCCCTTCGGGTTGCAGGCGGTAAATGGCGGAAAGGATTTCGTCTTTGGAAAAACCAGACACAGGCTCAAGAACGACGCGGGCGTCCGTTCCGTACACCACGATGCTCACCGAATCATCCGGGCGCAATTGCTCCACCAGCAGTTCCAGCGAACGCTTGACCAGCCCAAGGCGGTTGTCCATGTCCATCGAACCGGAAACGTCGATGACAAAGGTCAGCGAGGCGGGCTTGCGATCCTCCTCCG
>CAYPCK010000567.1:0-1885 GCA_964409185.1 uncultured Anaerolinea sp.
GTCGGCGACAGCCTCGGCATGACCATGCTCGGCTACGACTCGACCCTGCCCGTCACGATGGACGACATGATCCGTCACGCGGCGGCAGTCCGTCGCGGCGCGCCCAACGTCTGGCTGGTTGGCGACATGCCTTATATGAGTTATCAACCCAGCGTCGAAACTGCGATACGCAACGCGGGCAGATTCATGGCGGAAGCGGGATGCGACTGCATCAAGCTCGAAGGCGGCGCGGCGATGGCGGATCGCATCAAAGGGATCGTGGATTCGGGCATCCCCGCCATCGGCCACCTCGGACTCACGCCTCAATCTGTCTCCGCCCTGGGCGGGTTCAAGTTACAGGGAAAGTCTGCGGCGCTGGCAAAGAAGATCGTGGACGATGCGAAGGCGCTCGAAGAAGCGGGCGCGTTCTGCATCCTGCTCGAACTTGTTCCCGATAGACTCTGTCAACTCATCACCGAACGTGCGAAGAATTCCATCATCATGTCGCTGGGATCGGGTCCGCACGCGCATGGACAACTGCTCATCTATCATGATGCGTTTGCCTTGTATCCCAAGTTCAAGCCGCGCATGGCAAAAGTCTTCGCGGATGCGGGCGCGGTGATTCGCGAGGGACTCAATGGCTATGTCAAAGAAGTGACCGAGAAGACCTTCCCCGCCAAGGAAAATTGGTTCGGGATGCCTGATGAGGAATACGACGAGTTGTTGAAGATACTGGATTAAGTTACAAGTTTGAAGGTTTACAGGTTTACAGGTTTGCACGTTTGCAGGTTTGCAGGTTTGAAACCTTTCAACTTTCCAACTTTTCAACATTCCAACATAAGGAAATCAAAATGAGCACACAAAATCTTTTGAAGATCAACCCCGAACTTCTCAACTCCATCAATTCCGTTTTACTCGACCCGAACTCGCGCGTGATGAAGAACTTTTTCGATGTGGTCGCCAAATACGGCACGCCCGAAGAGATCAACCGCAAGCACCGCGAATCGCGCAAGATGGAAAATCTCTTCAAACAGGTGGAAGCCAAAGCGCCTGAATATCTCAAAGACCTCAACTGGCTGATTCAACAACGCGACAGCGGCAGATTCATTTCGGTCGCGGAATACAGGCAAAAGGTCAGGGGCGAAGCGGCGAAGCAAATCCAATTCAAGGATGAAAACGCCGTCACGCTCGAAGTATCCGCTTTGCAATACTTCCCGTGGGTGCGCGTCATGGCGGAGCAGGCGATTGCGAATAAAACGCTTATGCCGGGGCGTTACATCGCCGTACGCAAGATGAAAGAATCAGAAGCGGATGGAGATTTGCCCGCGATTGTTGCGGCATTAGACATTATTGGCGCGTCGTTCGTGGAGACGCTTGACACGAAAGGCACCGACGGCTCGAACCCGCATTTGGGCGGCGCGGCGACCATCACTGGATACTTTGGCGGAATTGGTCAGCCGAATGAACATGCCCTGCAATGGCTGGATGAGTTTTTATATTACTACACCAACTATGGCGTGCAACACGTGTTGAATTTCAACGCAGGCACGATCCTGCTCGGCTTCATGCTCTACAAACTTGGCGTGGATATTCAATTTAAGATTTCGGTCTTCTTCGGCGCGGACAATCCCTACAATGCGCTGTGGATTATGACGATGGCAAAGTTATTCAGCCGTGACAATGGGACGAGTCCGCTAATTGGCTTCAACTGGTCGAACTCGATCAACAACGAGACGATGGAACTAAGCGCGGATTTCCGCAAGGCGCTCGGCTTCGAGAAGGTCGTGCGTTTCGAGCATCACATCACCGAGACACAAAAGAACATCGTCATCCAGCCGTACAACCGCCGCGCCGAACTTGTGGAGATTGCGGGGCGCGTGGCGAACATCGCCGCGAAGCACGAAGG
>CAYPCK010000568.1:0-1878 GCA_964409185.1 uncultured Anaerolinea sp.
AAAACGACCTGTTGCAGCGCGAGATGGTGGTGCGCGAACGCCTCGAAACCGAAGTGCAACTGGCTCGCCAAATTCAGCAGACCTTCCTCCCCGATTCGCTCCCCCGCGCGGACGGCTGGGATTTTGCCGCGCGCTGGAAAACGGCGCGGCAGGTGGGCGGCGATTTCTACGATGTGTTCGACCTGCCCAACGGGAAGATCGGTTTGTTTATCGCCGATGTGGCGGACAAGGGCGTGCCCGCCGCGTTATTCATGGCGCTTACGCGGACGCTCGTGCGCGCCGCCGTGGTCGAAACCGAATCGCCTGCCGAAGCGCTCCGCCGAGTGAACGAATTGCTCATCCCCGACACGCGTCAGGGGATGTTCGTCACCGCCGTGTATGCCGTGCTGGATACCGGGAACCATTCGCTGACATACGTCAACGCGGGGCATAACCCGCCGATCTGGGTGAAGCATGACGGCTCGATCGAAAAACTCACTCGCACGGCGATCGCCCTCGGCGTATCCTCGGGGCATGGCGTGGAGCAACGAACGATCCAACTCGCGCCGGGGGATAACCTGCTCTTTTACACCGACGGCTTGACCGAATCATTCGATAATGCGAATGAGTTCTACGGCGAAGCGCGCCTCACCGAAGCGCTTGTCGCAAATCATTGCTCTTCCGCCTCCGAGTTGATTGATGTGGTGGAAAAATCCCTGCTCGATTTTATACAGGATGTGCCCCCCGCCGACGATTTGACCCTGCTGGTGGTGAGGCGGAGTGATTCGTAGTTATTGGGTTGCTTCGCAGTTTTCAAAAATAAAACCCGCTCCATTTGCGGAGCGAGTTTTTGTGCAGCACCGGTTGGGTAAATCTTGTTAACCCTCCGCCTTGATCTCCCCCGCATCTTCCTCCAGTTTCAACACGCGCAGCGCTTCGTCGAGGCTTGCCGCGTCGCGGCGCGTGCCGGCGGCGGGTGTCCCACAGTAGGGGCAGATATTCCACGGCAGTTCCATCAGTTTATTGCAGTTCTCGCAGTTCTTTTTCAACTTCGTGTGGCAGTTTGGGCAGACCTGCCAATCGTCCTTGACGCGGCGTTCGCAGCCGGGACACAGGGGCAGGTCTTCGAGCGCCTGCAATAACGCTTCCTCCTCCAGGGTCTTTTGGTAGTCCTCCTCCAGCGTCTTCTGGGGGCGGAGGATTAAATATACGAGAACGCCGGGCAGGCTCAACACGGCGACAAGAAGCGTGGCAAGCGTCTGCACGAGCGGGTCGCGCGCGCGCGCGCGGATGTCTCGGTACGTCCAGATGATGAGCGCGATCCACAGCGCGGCGATGAACGCGGCGCCGAAGCCGGTGAGCACGAGGATGAGACTGCTGAGCAGGGAGGGGTCGAAAGTCATTGTTGCCTGGTATTTTATCCCATAATGTTGCGCCCTGTAAATTTCAAGTTCAAATCGTTTTCGTGTTCGGGTATACTTCGCCCCAATCAAAACTAGGAGGTTGTTCCATGGAATGGCTGACCCAACCTGAAACCTGGATCGCGTTCACCACGCTTGTGGTGCTCGAACTCGTCCTCGGCGTGGATAATGTGATCTTTATTTCGATTTTAGCCGGCAAACTGCCGCCGCACGTTCAACAGCGCGCCCGCACCACCGGGATTTTGCTTGCCGTGATCACGCGTTTACTGCTTTTATTCTCCCTTTCATGGATCATCAAACTGGA
Source organism: uncultured Anaerolinea sp. (assembly GCA_964409185.1). Classification (GTDB taxonomy): domain Bacteria; phylum Chloroflexota; class Anaerolineae; order Anaerolineales; family Villigracilaceae; genus Defluviilinea. Next base: position 1,705 of record CAYPCK010000568.1, read on the forward strand.
AGACCCGCTTGTGAATCTGTTCGGTTTTTCGCTTTCGGGGCGCGATCTCATCCTGCTGGCGGGCGGCGTGTTTTTGATCTACAAATCCACGCGCGAAATTCACGACAAACTCGAAGGCGTGGAAGGACATGCGTCCGCGAAGGTGCGGGCGTCGTTCTGGAGCGTCATTATTCA
>CAYPCK010000569.1:0-1065 GCA_964409185.1 uncultured Anaerolinea sp.
AATCTGTTCGCTGGCATAACGCGCAATCGCGGGACCCGAGCAGAATGATTCCACGTGACCATTTTTTCCGCAGCCGCACGGCGGACCGTTCGGGTCAATGATCATGTGACCGAGTTCCGCTCCCAAGCCGTGAAAACCTTGCAGCAACTGATCGCGGACGATCACACCGCCGCCGATGCCGGTGCTCACGGTGAGGTACACCACATCGTGATGCCCTTTGCCCGCGCCATATTTCCACTCGGCAAGCCCCGCCATGTTGGCGTCGTTGTCGATGTAGACGGGCACGTCGAAATGTTTTGCGAGGTTCGGCGCAAGCGGAAAATTTCGCCACTCGGGAATGTTCGGAGTGGCGAGGATGGTTCCAGTGTGCGGGTCGAGCGGGCCGGGCGAGGCAATGCCGATCGCGTCCAGTTTGCCGGGCGGCAGCGTGGACTCGATGGCTTGCACGAGCCTGTCGTATACGCCGGGTTGATCGGCATGTGACCGCGTGCGGTGATGTGCAAGGGGTGTGATGTTCTCAGGGCTATACGCGGCAACGCGGATGTGCGTCCCGCCAATGTCGACGGCAATCATGATGCTCATTGGGGGAATTATAACCGAGCCGCATTTTCGAGGAGGGATGCTAACCGCCAAACCCGCAAGGAATGCAAGAGATAATTCCCAGCGATCTTTGCGTTCGTGGCGGTTGAGAACGCGCCAATTGACGCGCATACCCATCCCTGCTACACTCATTTTATGCACAAGAGCCGAAATTCAACGCCTCAATTCCTGCAAGACCTGCGCGAAGCCGCGCGCTGGTTTGCGCCGGGGTTGGGAGTCAAACGCTGGTTCCTGTTCGTGTTCGCGGGCGTCACGATGCTGAGCGTGGGCTTTGCGATTTTCCTGCTGGATCTTTACCGAACCAATTCGACCAACGAACTTTTGTTGATATTCCTTTCGGGCCATTCTTACCCGAACTTACCCGTGATGTAGTCTTCAACCCGTTGGTTCTCGGGGTTCTCGAAGATCCTGTTGGTCTCCCCGAACTCGACGAGCTCGCCGCCGGTGAGGAACACCGCAGTTTTA
>CAYPCK010000569.1:1075-1878 GCA_964409185.1 uncultured Anaerolinea sp.
ATGCCTCGCTTCGATTCATCCCGCGCGAGTTCAGGGTATTACTGTTTGGCGGACTCGGCGTCTGGCTGGTCGCTTACGGGATCGTGCGACTCAACCGCTCGCTTCTTCGCCCGTACCTTCGGTCTGGTCGCATCTTGCTCGACGATCTCACCGACTTCCGCCGCCTCCAACGCGGACCGCGCATCGTCGCCATCGGCGGAGGGCACGGATTGGCGAATCTGTTGCGCGGATTGAAATCGCAAACCAGGAATCTCACCGCGGTTGTTACAGTTGCGGACGATGGCGGTTCCTCCGGCAGGTTGCGCGCAGACTTTGGCATCCTGCCGCCGGGCGACATTCGCAACTGTCTCGCCGCGCTTTCGAACGACGAGCAAATGCTCACGCAATTGTTCCAATACCGCTTCAGCGGCGCGGGCGATCTGAGCGGGCATTCGTTTGGGAATTTGTTTATCACGGCGCTGGCGGATATCACCGGCAGTTTCGAGGGCGCGGTCGCTGAATCGGGCAAGGTGTTGTCGGTAAGCGGACGCGTGCTTCCGTCCACGCTTCACGATGTGCGCCTCGTCGCGGATGTGCAGGTGCCGAACGCTGTGAATCAGGTTCGGGTGGAGGGGGAGAGCCGCATCCCACAAATGGCGGGGAGAGTCCGCCGCATCTGGCTCGAACCGAATAACGCGCCCGCGTATCCGCCTGTTCTCAAAGCCATCCTCACTGCCGACATGATCGTGATCGGACCCGGCAGTTTGTACTCCAGCATTTTGCCCAACCTGCTCGTGCAGGATTTGCTCGGCGCGATCCGCGCC
>CAYPCK010000570.1:0-1871 GCA_964409185.1 uncultured Anaerolinea sp.
GTTGCCGCCCATGCTGGAGCAGGTCTGCCCGCTCTGGTAGGCAACGAGCGAGGTGTAGGTCAGGCTTGTGTCGCAGGGCCAGATGTCGGCGCGGGCGTTCTCGCTTGCGCCCACCGTGATGACGTTCTTAGCCGTCGCGGGGGAACCGATCGAATCGTTATCCACCACGCCGTTTCCATTCGCATCCACGCCGGAATTGCCCGCCGAGAATGTGATGACCATGTCACGGTTCGTCCATACGAACGTGTCGGTATTGGCGCTATCCACCGTGTAATCGCCCGCGACAGCCGCGCCCCACGAATTGGAGTGGATGCGCGCACCGGCGGTGTATGCCTGCTGGTACATGGTGTTTAGATCGGTGGGAATGCCGGTCAAGAAGTATCCGTTTGCCGGGTAACCGCCGAAGACCTGGCAGAAGTTGGTGATGGTGGCAAAATTTTCGGTGGATTGGAACACCAGGCTTGCCGCCGGCGCAACACCCATCCCGATTCCACCGGCGCCCCCATCGCTCAACACCGAACCAGCGGTGTGCGTGCCGTGACCGGAATCCACATCGATCGAACCGTCATTGGTGATCGATTGGAAACATCCGCCCGCTGAACCGGGCCAGTTATACACAGCCACCACGCGGCTGGAGGGGATATCCGTGTGCGCGGTCGAGGTTGTGCCGCCGCCGATACCCGTATCTGAAACTGCCGCAACCTGGGACGAGCCGTTATACCCGCGGTTGTTGGCAATGGTCGCGCCGATGATATCGCGCGCATCGTCATTCTTTGCCGGACCTTCCGGCTTGCTGATGAACGTCTCGTTCAGGTAAAAATTGCTGACCGACGCAACATCATCCACCGCGGCGATCGCATTCACGAACGCGCCGTTGGCAGAGACGATCAAGGTGTCGTTCTCGAACCCGAGCACCTGGGCGCCGGTCTGCGCGACGAGCGCGCGAACCGCACCGGCATTCGCCCCGCGTTCGATGCGCACCATGTACACATTCGTCGCATCATCCTGGATCACCGCGGCTCCCAGTTTAAAATCAGCCTGGAAGGGGATCACCGCGGACACAAACCCCTTTGCCGCAATGCGCCGGGCAATGGCGGGATTCATGCGAACTTTGAAGGCGAAATCGGGGATGTACGAAAGCACCTCGCCGCCCTCCGCAGTCACCGCGTCCTTCCATGCCTGTTGCACCGGACCTGTGAACTGCACAATGAAGTATTTCTCGCTCCCCGCGGCGAACTTGCTCTGCGAGGGAAGAAACGAACCGCCGTTCAGGTGGATGGAAGCCTCCGGACGCGCGGCGGAGGTCATTGCGGTGGTGCCCAGGATCAGGGCAAACATCACAACGGCCGACAACAAAAACCTGACTGCCTTATTCATACACACTCTCCTCTATGTGAAGATAATTTGAAAACGCTGACCTCTACGCAAGTCAACGTTTAGCACGGGGTTGGTTTTAGTTGTTCTGAAAACGAATGGCTGGATTGTACTCCCGATTATTTCGATGTCAATGGATGAAAGGTTACGAAACGACGCGCGCCTCGCCCGCCGTGGATGCCTGATTCAGTTTCCTCGACTTATGGCGCTACCGCGGGGGGCCAGGGAATTTCAACGGGTCCGCCATAGCCGTGTTTCTCCTGCACGAACACGCGCCCATGCGAAGGGACGGCGCATCCCGCCTCGTCCACATCCACAGTAATGAAGGGGAAGTTGGTGCCGAGCGTTTCAAAAATAATTTGCCCGCCCTCGCATCGCCACACTTCGACAAGATACTGTTGCATGTTTGCATCTTCATACTTTCCCGGGCTGATGGGCACCGCCTCCCACGTAATGACTATCTTGCCATCCTCCCGCCGCTCGGCGGTTGCCCACGC
>CAYPCK010000571.1:0-1867 GCA_964409185.1 uncultured Anaerolinea sp.
ACTTCATCAACGAAAGCGGACGCGTGATCGGCAAATTCAACTCGGCTCAAACCGACTTGCGCCTGCTCCGCCGTGGCTACGTTCACATCCCCCAGCAGACGATGTTCTTCCGCGCGGAGTTGTGGAAACAGGTCGGTCCGCTCGATCCGTCATTTTATTTCGCCATGGATTATGATCTGTGGACGCGCCTCGCCGCCCGCGCGCCGTTGAAATACGTGCCGCAAACATGGGCGAACTTCCGTCTGCACACCTCGGGCAAGACCATCGTCGCTGACGACCGTTGCTGGCCCGAGATGATCCGCGTGCATTACCGCGACGGCGGTTCGTTCGTTTCGGCGATTGTGGCAAAATATTACATCCGCAAATTGGTTGCGCCGCTTTGGAATTGGCGAAGACAAAGGATGTTGAAAGATTCACCACAAAGGACACGAAGGACACAAGGTTTAAACGATTGAAGGCAAAACCGCTTTCCAAAGATTCCCGACATTTTCCTTCTCATTAACTAATCTCTAGTCTCCAATCTCAAATTCTCCAATCCTCGATTTACCAATTACCATGAATTTATTCTCTCCTCCCTCCCTCGATGACCTCATCCGCCTGCTCCGCGCGTGGAGGTTTTGGGCGCTTGGCGCAATGCTAGGCGCGGCGATTGGCGCGGCTGTTTATTTTGTAGTTCCGCCTCCGTATCAAGCGCGCGCCACGGTGGTTGTGGATTTTAACCTCGAAGAGGCTTGGCCTCAGGATACCGATCGCCAACACTTTTACTACCTCGAGCGCGAGACGCGCAAACTCGAAGAGATCGCCTGGTCGGATGACTTGATGGAAGAACTCTCGGCGGAGTTTGGAATTTCGATTGAAGAATTGCGCGGCGGTGTTCTTGAATTAAGTCAACCTGCGGAGGGTGGCTGGCGCTTTTACGCAACGAGCCGCGATGCAACCCTCGCCGATGGACTCGCCTCGGCATGGGCAGGTGCGTTCGCCGAACAAGCCTCAACAATGATCGGCGCGGCGGACGGGTTGAACTCGTTCATTGAGGTGACAGTCACCCAATCGGAAAATTTGCCGGTGGAACGAAGCGCGCCGTTGAGTTCGTATCTGTTTATTGGGGCGATTGTATTTCTTGCAATTAGTTCGATGTTGATTTTATTCTCCATCACCCCTAGCCCCTCTTTCGCTGGGAGATCGCGAAGCACTCCGAAGGAGAGGGAAGGGGGTGAGGGGTGACAAAGGTTTCGCGCTTTCTCTGGGGCGCGGCATTGTTCTTTCTGCCCGTCACCAGTTTTCGCTACTTCCCCGGCATGGGCGAAGGGACGTTCGTCCGCCCGCTGGCGTTTTACCCGGTGGCGTTGCTCCTGCCGTTGATGTCCATTCAATGGATCCGCGGCAAAACCGCGCTCCCGCGCCTCGGCGTGTGGACTCCCCTTGCGGGGTTTGTGCTGGCTGTCCTGCTGGCGAGCAGTTTCGGGGCGTGGCTCGATCCGCTTCCGTTGCGGGGCAATGAATATTTCGGGCGCGTCGTCCGCGCGTGGGCGACGCTGATCATCGGGCTGTCGTTTTTTATTTCCGCGGTGTGGATGAATCAAAGCGAAGCCGATCTGCGGTTCTCTGTGAAATTGATTCTCGCAAGCTTCATGATGGACGCGGCATGGAGCGGCGTGCAGGCGCTGGCGTTTTACACGCCTTTCCTCGAAAAGGTCACAGTCACTCACTGGCAACTCGCGTTTTCGATGCGCGAATTGGTGAAGACGAACCGCGTCTCTGGGATGGCGTACGAACCCGCGTGGCTGGCAGGGCAGATCGGGACGGTGTACCTGCCGTGGTTGTTCGCCTCACTGTTGACGGGCTTTCGCGTCACGCGCTTCAAATG
>CAYPCK010000572.1:0-1857 GCA_964409185.1 uncultured Anaerolinea sp.
AATCCTTGCGGAGGTTGGCATGATAGTCGCCGCGTTCAGCGTATTCGCCAGATCGTTTTTTCATGACGGGTGACCTACACATCGTTGAAGTATGAATCTTCCAAAGAATTCCCGGCTTTTCATGGGTCGGGCCAATCGGCATTTTGACGCGACATTGCCGCGAGCGCGGACGGAAGAAACACCGATCCCGGCAAACTCGCCAAGAGGAGAAGGATTCGGATCAATACCGCGACAGCCAGGCTGGGCGCCGGATCAATTCCTGCAACGTTCGAAAACAGGAAGGTGAGCGTTAATTCCTGCACGCCATAGCCGTTGATGGAGATCGGGATCAGGGTCACGAAATATGCCAAACTCCAGATGCCTGCGATCAACCCGAACGAGACAGACTCACCCAATCCATTCAGAAGGATGAAAAGGGACAGGAAAATAAACATCATATTCCCCCACGTGCAGAGCAACGCCGAGAAAAGGACAAGAGGTTTACGAATCCAGATCGCGAATGACCGTAATGTTCGTTGAATAAAAACAGCCATCCGGTTGGTAAATTGGACAAGGAAGCCGGCCTGCGCACTCGAAGCCCCCAACACCTCCCAAGCGGGAATCAACCCGAACGGCAAGGCAAAAACCATGCCTGCCAACCCAAGCACCCGGTCCGCCACGATCGAAGCGAGGCAGACCGCCCGGTCAAAGCCCAATTGCATCGCGCCGCCGAGGCGCACGACATCGCCGCCAATCGTCGTCGGCAGGTAATTGGATGCGAATAAACCTGTTAACGTCAACTCGGCTGTTCGTGCAAATGGGATCGCCACACCGCCAGAGCGCAACAAGATATGCCAGCGCACGATAACGAATATCCGTGAGACCAACAGGGAGGCAAGAGCAAGCAAAAAGACCGGCAGGGAAATCTGCCGGATCGAGCCGGTGATCTCAGCCCAGCCTTCCCTTTCGAATAATACAACGATCAGGAAGACAGCCAGAACGGTTCCCAGCAGACGCGCGAGCATATGCCGGTTTGCAGACAGCCAATCCATCATCTCGTTTTCTTTTTCGCCTCGATAATTTCCTTCAAGGTATAAGTCGGCTTTTGTTGCGACTCGTGATAGGTGCGCGCCAGCAATTCAGCGATCAACCCCATCAGGATGGATTGAAAGCCCATGATCAGAAACATGATGCCGATCAGCAACAGGGGCGAGCTGAATACCGGCGTTCCAAAAAATGTGCGGCGCGCCAGAAGATACGTCAAGTCTGCCATCCCCGCCAGCATCAAGAAAGCGCCGGCGCCGCCGAACAGGCGGATGGGTTTATGAGAATATTCGAGAAGGAATTTCACAGTGAACAGATCCAGGATGACCTTCACCGTGCGATCCAAACCGTAATTTGCCCTGCCAAATTTACGCGGGTGATGCCTGACAGGAATCTCGATGATCCGCGCGCCGACGGAATGCGCGAACACCGGGATAAAACGATGCATTTCACCGTACAAACGGAAACCGCCCAACACATCGCGGTGATACGCCTTGAGCGTGCAGCCATAATCGTGCAAGTGAACACCGGTCACGGTGGAGATCAACCAGTTTGCCATAGCCGAAGGGATGGTCCTTGTCAGACGATTGTCCTTGCGATCTTTGCGCCAGCCGCTGACGAGGTCGTAGCCTTCATCTAACTTTGCCAATAACCGGGGGATGTCTGCCGGGTCGTTTTGCAGGTCCGCATCGAGCAACACGATGGTTTCGCCTTGCGCATGGTCGATCCCAGCCGAAATCGCGGCAGTCTGCCCAAAGTTGCGGCGGAACACCAGCACGCGCACATAACCCGGATTCTTCTTCGCCAGCAGCCTCAGCACATCCAGACTCTTAT
>CAYPCK010000573.1:0-1857 GCA_964409185.1 uncultured Anaerolinea sp.
GGAAACAAAATCGTCAAACTCGACGATGCCGCCCGCGACCACCTGATCGAAACTGCTAGCGGCGACGCGCGCAACGCGCTCAATGCAATCGAACTCGCCGTTGAATCCACCCAGCCCGATAAAGAAGGTGTAATTCACATCACATTGGATGTGGCACAAGAGTCTATTCAACGCCGGGCGGTGCTGTACGACAAGGACGGCGACGCACATTACGATACGATCTCCGCTTTCATCAAATCCGTACGCGGAAGCGACCCCGACGCAGCGCTGTATTGGCTCGCCAAGATGATTTATGCGGGCGAAGATCCTCGTTTCATCATCCGCCGCTTGATTATCCTCGCGGGCGAAGACATCGGGCTTGCCGACCCGATGGGACTCGTGGTCGCATCGTCCGCCGCGCAGGCATTCGATTACATCGGCTTGCCCGAAGGGATTTATCCCATCGTCGAGGCGACGTTGTACCTCGCCACCGCGCCCAAGTCCAACAGCGCGGGCGCGTATTTCTCGGCGATGAAGAAGATCGAGGAGGAGGGACAGGTTTCAGTCCCGCGGCACCTCATGGATGGCAACCGCGATGCCGCCGCGATGGGACACGGCAAGGATTACGTCTATCCGCATGACCATGAAGGTCATTTCACGCCACAACAGTATTTGCCAAAAAGATTGCTTGGCACATATTTTTATTCACCCTCACAAGAAGGATACGAGGCGCAAGTGACCGCCCGCCTTGAAATGTGGCGCGAGGCGCAACGCAAAGCATTGGGAATCACAAAGGTGGAGAACATCCCCGCCATGAGCGAAGAACAGATCGTCGAAATAAAGAGGAAGATCCGCTAGATCGCAGGTTGCAGGTTGAAGGTTGCAGGTCGAAAGCCATCAACATCAAACCTGCAACATTCACCATTCAATCATGCCAACTCTCTTACTTATCCGTCACGGCGAGAATGACTACGTAAAATCCAGCAAAATGGCGGGACGCCTGCCGGGGGTGCGACTCAACGAGAAGGGGCAGAAGCAGGCGCAAGCGTTGGCGGAGGCGCTGCACGATGTCCCGCTTCAAGCCGTGTATTCGAGTCCGCTGGAGCGGGCGATGGAAACCGCCAAGCCGATCGCCGATTCGCACAAGCTGAAGATCGTCGAGGAGCCCGATTTGATGGATACCGACATCGGCAAATGGCAGGGCAGATCGTGGCGGGTATTGGGGCTGACGAAAGTGTGGAAGATCGTGCAGAATGCGCCGTCGAGATTCAGGTTTCCCGATGGAGAGTCGTTCATCGAGGCGCAGACGCGGTGCGTAAACGCGCTGGAAAGGATCATTCAAAAACACAACAAGCCTAAAGATATTGTGGCGGTTGTTTTTCACGCCGACCCGATCCGATTGGCTGTGGCGCATTTCCTTGGGATGCCTCTCGACCATTTCCAGCGACTCAGTTGCGATACAGGTTCGGTAACAGTTATCCACGCGAGCGAAGCGAAGGCAAATCTGATCAAAATGAATCAACGCCCGCCGTTTGATTTTTTGTCGAGGAAAAAGTAAGGCGGGATTCCATCCCGCTCCACGAAAACATGCCCTGGATCAAACAAATTTCCGTGGATGAAGCGACGGGCTTGCTCAAAGCCCAGTTCGATGCCGCGCTTAAACGCGCGGGGCGGGTGTGGCACATCGTCCACATCATGTCGCTTAACCCGCGCATGATGCGCGACAGCATCGCGTTTTACGTCACTGCCATGATGGGCGACTCGCCGCTTTCGCGAGTGCAACGGGAAATGCTGGCGGTGGTTGTCTCGTTCGAGAATCATTGCTATTACTGAACGCAGTCGCATGCGCATGACCTCCGTGCTGAGGTCGCAAAGATC
>CAYPCK010000574.1:0-1835 GCA_964409185.1 uncultured Anaerolinea sp.
GACCAGATAAATGCTCGACTTTGAATCGCCAAGCATGTCGAGGATGGGATTCAGCGCGCGGAGGGTGAAGCCGCCATCCATGGCGCGGCGAAGCGCTTTGTCCCGCAATTGGTCGTAACGGCGAAACAGCGCGAAGGCAGGTTCGTAGTCGATGCTAAGAAGCACCCTTGGAGAAATGGACATTGCGTTAATTGTAATTCACGATATAAAACAAATGGGTAGCTGTTCATCATCGAAATGAACACCTACCCAGCGATCCAACCAGCCAACTATCCAACTAATAAACTACCGAACGATCCGCGTCCCTGTCTCGCCTTTGAGCGCGCGCCCAATGTTATCGGGATCAGTGATCAATGCTTTTTCACCGCCATTTTCCAGATAGTTGATCGCGGCTTGGATCTTCGGCGCCATCGAGCCTTTCGCGAAATGGATTCCCTCCGCGAGGTAGGCTTTCGCTTCGGCGAGCGTGATCTGGTCGAGCCACTGTTGATTCGGCTTACCGAAATTGATCGCCACTTTTTCGACCGCCGTGGCAATGATGAAAATATCGGCATTGATCGAACTCGCCAGCAGGGACGAGGCAAAATCCTTGTCGATGACTGCCGCCGTGCCGACAAGTTCCCCGTCGCCGCGATCGATCACCGGGATTCCGCCGCCGCCGACAGTGATGACCACCTGCCCCGCCGCGAGAAGCGTTTTGACCGCGTCCAACTCGACGATTTCTTTTGGTTGCGGCGACGCGACGACCCGCCTCCAGCCTCTGCCCGCATCCTCCACCACCGACCAGCCCATCTCTGTTTCGCGGCGTTTTGCTTCGGCTTCGTCCATGAACGAGCCGATGGGCTTGGTGGGTTTTTTGAAGGCGGGGTCTTCTTTATCTACCAACACTTGAGTCACAACCGTGCAGGCTTTCTTGTCCATTTTGCGTTTATGGAATTCGTTGCGGAGCGCTTGTTGCAATTCATATCCGATCGCGCCTTGCGAATCCGCGCCGCACACATCGAGCGGGACTTCGTGCATGCCCTCCACTTTTGCGGCGATTTCGGAGCGCCTCAGGATGAACCCCACCTGCGGACCGTTGCCGTGGCCGATCGCCAGCCCCCAGCCCGCTTCGATCATGTCCGCGAGGTGGACGGCTGTTTCCCGAAGCGCGACTTCCTGATCTTCAACGCTGACATGTTTATCATCTTTGATTAAAGCATTGCCACCGATTGCGACGACTGCGAGTTTGGTCATATAGTCTCCTAGTCTGATAGTGCGATAGTCCTGCGATGGTCACTTAGCCGAATGAGCGACTGACTATCCGACCATGCGACTACCCAACTATGTGACTAACTAACTCATCGTCAACGCCATCACGGCTTTCTGCGCGTGCAGGCGATTCTCGGCTTCGTCGTAGACGACCGAATGCTTGCCGTCAATCACGCCGTCGGTGACTTCGAGTCCGCGGTCGGCAGGGAGGCAGTGCATGTAGATCGAGTCTTCCTTGGTGAGTCCCATGCGGCGTTCGTCGGTGATCCAACTCTTGTACTTGTCAATCAGCGCTTTGCCTTCCTCTTTGCCTGTTGTGGTGAGGAGGGGTCCCCACGATTTGGGGTAGACCACATCCGCATCCTTGAAGGCTTCGTCCATGTTGTCGGTCACGTCAAAGCCGACGCCGTATTTTTTGGCGTTGTCTTTTGCCTGTTGCATGATGTCGGGCATGAGTTTGAACTCGGGTGGGTGAGCCAACACCACGTCACAGCCGAAGCGGGTCATTTGCAGAATCAAGGATTGCGGTACAGAGATCGGTTTGCTGTACGAGGCGGCGTACGCCCACGACACAACAACCTTCT
>CAYPCK010000575.1:0-1806 GCA_964409185.1 uncultured Anaerolinea sp.
GGTTCGTCAGAAGTTTTATTTACGATTTCAGACGAATCTCCCAAATTCCTGTTTACAACGAAGTGAGTTAATACATGACAGACGTCATCATCGCAGGAATCGGACAAACAGAAGTTGGCGAGCATTGGGACATCGGTCTGCGCGACCTCGCCTTCGCCGCCATTCAGGATGCAGTGAAAGATGCGGGTGGGTTGAAACCGCAGTCTTTATTCGTCGGCAATATGCTCGCGCCGAATCTTTCTAATCAGGCACATCTCGGCGTGTTGCTCGCGGACTATGCGGGCTTGCTTGGCATCGAAGCCGTGACCGTCGAAGCCGCGGGCGCATCAGGCGGCGCGGCGCTGCGGCAAGGCTACCTCGCCGTCAAAAGCGGCATGGTGGATGTGGCGCTCGTCGTCGGCGTGGAAAAATTTACGGATAAAGTCGGCTCGGGCGTGGATGCCGCGCTCGCCACGACAAGCGACTCCGATTTTGAAGCCGTGCAGGGAATGACGCCCGCCGCGCAAGCCGCGCTGTTGATGAAGCGGTACATGCACGAAAACGAAGTTCCTCAAGATGGATTCGCTGGTTTCGCGCTAACGGCTCATGCAAACGGCGCTGCGAATAAGAACGCGATGTTCCGCAAAGCAATCAAGCCTGAGACGTATGCCAAAGCGGAAATGGTCAGCGACCCGCTCAACATGTTCGACATGGCTCCTCATGCGGACGGCGCAGCGGCGGTTGTGTTGACTCGTCGTGAATTGTTACCGAAAAATTTTTCGCGTCCGCTGGTGAGGATCGCGGGTTCAGCGGCATCGTCCGACACACTGGCATTGCATGATCGAAAAGATATGCTTTATTTTGATACCGCACAAATTTCCGCAGGCAAGGCGATGAAACAGGCAGGCATCATTCTGGATGCCATTGATCTATTTGAATACCACGACACGTTCAGCATCTACGCCGCGCTGCAACTCGAAGCGGTCGGGTTCGCCATCAAGGGAAAGGGTTGGAAACTCGCCGCCGATGGCGAAATCGGGTTGAAGGGCAAAATCCCGTGCGCCACGATGGGCGGGATGAAAGCGCGCGGATTCGCGGGAGGAGCCGCGGGCGTGTATCAGGCCGTCGAAGCGGCGACCCAGCTTCAAGGTCGGGCGGAGGCGAATCAAATCCCGAACGCGCGTACCGCGTTGATCCAGTCTCTCGGCGGTCCCGCATCCACGGCGGTGAGTCACATTTTGCAACGTCTGTAGTGCGACGCACCTCTCGCGTAACTTTTTGTCCCTTCCAGTTTTAGGCGAGTCGGGGGTACAATCCAGCAATTCAAAATTATATATAATGTACAATCTCAAGGAGTCCGAATGACAGGCTTCACCCCCGGCCGACGCTGGCAACCCGCCTACCTCCCCTTCCAAAAAGAAACGTTCGGGGAGCGCGCCTTGCGCGTGCTCGAATACAGCGTGAAGGGTCCGCTGTTCGGGTGCCGCATGTGCGGGAACTGCCTGCTTCAGGAGACTGCGCTCATCTGCCCAATGGAATGCCCGAAGGGTCTGCGCAACGGTCCGTGCGGCGGCTCGACCTCCGAATATTGTTACGTGGACAAGAGCCGCCCGTGCATTTGGTACAAGATTTATGAACGCGCGTATGCGTGGGGGCGGGAAGATTTGCTGCTTGAGGTGCTGCCGCCACTGGATTGGGAAAAAGTGGGAAAGGATTCGTGGAGCGCAATCTTTCGCAACATCGGCAAAATGGGAGTGAAGAACGTGATTGCCGGCTTGCTTTCCAGAGAAACCCGCGCCGAAACGTGGGATGGGATATTCCGTCCGG
>CAYPCK010000576.1:0-1801 GCA_964409185.1 uncultured Anaerolinea sp.
GGCGAAGAAGAAATACAACTGACCGTCCGGTGCAAGATACGGGTCGGATGCATAATTGAACGAATTGGTGTCGTAGTTGCTGGTGAACAACGTGGTGATATTTCCATTGGAGGCGTCCACGCGCCACAAGCCGGAGTTGAACATGCCTGCCGATGGACTGGCGGAATAAAACGCGGAGCCGTCGGCTGTCCATTGGATCGCTTCACAGCAGATGAGCGCGCCTTCGCCGCCGTTGAGGCGCACGAGCGAGTTTGCCGCAGGATAGTACACCGCGGCCGATGCGCCTTCGTAATAACCGAGCGTGATGAGCAGTTTCGTCCCATCAGCCGAGTATTGATTGGGCCAGAACAATTCGCGCGGGAAGATCGCGCCGTTGCCCAGATCGTCGAGCTCATCTTCGAGTACGAGATTGGAAATACCCGCGTCCACCGCATATAAATTCAAACCTTTGTACCCGTAGGCGATGGTTTCTCCGTTCGGAGAAAAAACGGGAAAACGCACCGCATTGACAAATGGGTTGATCTCATCCTGCGGTCCGCCGTCAATGAGCATACGCCGGCCCGAACCATCGGCATTGATGAGCAGGATTTGGTTATTTGAAACATACACAACGCTTCCATCCACTTGCGAAACGTCGTACGAATTGACGGCGGTGAGTTCGAAAGTTATTTGAGACATCGTCTTTCCATCTCTTTCGAGGCGAAAGACCTGAGCGATGCCGGCGTTGTCGTTGTTGAGAAAATACAGCGAGCGGGGGAGTAATCCCTCCGGCGCGGGCGTTTCGATCGCCGGGGATGTTTGAGTCAATGCCTGCATCGTGGATGCGACCACAGTGGCGACCTGATCTTCGGAGGAAGGCGCGTCAGACGCGGACGTTGGATTGCCTCCGCACGCCGCGAGGGATAGTGCAACGATGAGGAGTACAACGAGAGTGCGGAAAAATTTATTCATTAATGAAAATACCTTTTGCTTAAACTTGCTCGAATCTCTCCACAGGGACAACGAACAACGTGGCGCGCTTTTCGTTCGGCGCGGCTTTGCCAATTTTTCCACGAATCAACTCGATGGCGGAGTCGACGCGGTCATCGTCCACGCCGAGGAGCAGGGTGGCAACTCCACTGCGGAGGAATCCACCCGTCGAGGCGACGCGCGTCACGCGATAATCCGCCGAGGTGAGGGCTTGGGTCACCGCGTCTGAGTCGCTGTCTTTGAGGATGAGGATGATCATTTTCATGGCATTACTCCTCGTTACATTTCTACAAACCGTTCGACAGGCAAGGCAAAGATCGTCGCGCCGCCCACCGTAACCGGGACCGGCGCGGGCATGGGCAATGGCGAACCTTCGAGAGGCAGGCTGAGATATTCGATGCGCTGGCGGCAGGATTCTTCGAGGGATTTGATCGCTTCCTCTTCCCGTCCCTCGCGCAGACCGATGAGCAGGGTCGCGTTGCGCCGACCGAGGAACCCGCCCGCGCTGGCAAAGAACACGACAGGCAGGCTCAGTTTTTCGAGCGCGCGCGTGGCTGTTTCTTGATCTTGTTCCTGCACAATTGCGAGCATGAGCAGTTTGATGTCATCCATGGGAACCTCCGAGTCGAGGCGATCACAAGAACAGTATACAGGATAGTTGGGAGTTGGCAAGATACTATTGGTTTTCGAGCAAGCCAATAAATTCTCGAGCAGTGATAACTGGAATACTACGAAATTCCTCCAAATCCAGCAAGTGACGATCCCCGCTGACGATAAAATCCACCTGTCCTGCGATTGCCGCTTCGAGAAATTTGTTGTCACTGGAATCGGA
>CAYPCK010000577.1:0-1795 GCA_964409185.1 uncultured Anaerolinea sp.
CAGGGAATCGCCCACACTTCGCGCTCCCCGGCGATCTGGGTGGATTCCCATGTTGCAGGCGCAAAGATGGAAGCCCCACCCAGCGAACGAATCTCCGATTCGCTGAATGGGCGCAGGCTGTCCAATGCCGCCAGCGTGGGCGCCCAGGTGGATCCGACCTGCGACATGTCCGCGCCCTTCCCTTCGATCGCCATCCTCAAAAGATTCTGCCAGGCTCGCTCCCACGATTGTCGGATCACGTCCACCTTCACGCCAGACGCGTCCTGGTATTCCTTCGCAAGGCGCGCAACCTCCGCGATGGATTCGCTATCGTCGCCGATTGCCGAGAAACGAAGTTCAGCCATTAAATTCTCCAATTCCGAGTACGCGCTCCGCATTTTTTCGATACACTTTTTCCAACACATCATCGGGCAGATACAAGCCATAGGCGTAGAAGCGTCCCTGCCCTGGGACTTCGCTGGTGTTGTAATTGAAATACTCATCGTCCGTTTCGAGCAGGCGGTAACTGAGACGATACGCATCCAGGTCGGGACTCATATCTGAGCCATAAAGAATACGGTCTTGATATTGAATAAAGAAACGGCGGGAGGTGTAAGGCTGGCGTCCGATCTCGCCGAAGCGGGCGGAGATGTCAATGTAATAGTTCGGGCAATCATCAAGCATCTGCCCCACCCAGCTAAGATTTTCACCATAGCAACCAACGTGGGCGCCTATGAATGTTGTGCTGCGATGACGGGCAACGAGATTTTTGAAACAATTCATAATGTGCATGAACGACGGAAAAGGCGGACTGGTGAACGCCCAATCGGGGTGTTCACCGATCTCCTCCCAACGTTCATTGGTTTCGTCAATGGGGTCAAAAAAGGCAACAGGGTCAGCGACGTGAATCAAAACGGGAAAACCAAGTTCGCCTGCCGTTTCCCAAATCGGAACGAGACGTTCATCATCCACATCCACTAATTTGCCCGTGTGATCTTTGACATGCAACCCAAGCGGCTTCCAGATTTTGAGTCCCTGCGCGCCGCGTGCTTTTTGTATGTGCAGTCGTTTCGCCGCCCACTCTGGGAATTGATTCCCCAACTCCTGCCATTTGCCCCAATCCACGCCGCCGAAGATTTGAAACCGTTCAGGCGCGCCTTCCTTGAAATGTTTCAAGTGGGCATCGAGAATATCTTCGCCCCAGCCGCCATCGAGATCAACGTAATGCGTCACGCCCGCTTCATCGAGCAGATCGAGTAATTCGCTCAATGATTTCTTATCCCAACCGCCGCCGAAGGGTTCACCAAGATGATCGTGCGCGTCAACGACGGGGAACTTTGGCTTGTTTACCAGCGTGGTCTTCGTAACGAGTTTCGATTGTGGACGAAAATCTTTGAGCAGCATGGTTTCCTTTTTTGACCACAGACCATAGACCGCCGACCGCCTAATACGGCTGTCGTCCGCAGTCAGCGGTCATTTCTCACGCGATCACGACTTGAATCTCATTTTTCTTCAACGCTTGCACAAACTTTTTATCTGCTTTTGAGTCTGTGACAAAAACCTGCACGGACTTTAACGGAGCAAGCAAGGCAGTTGCAACTCGATTTATTTTCGTATGATCCGCCGCGATGATGACCGTCCGCCCGATCTTCAAGATGGCTCGGTCGGTGAGGGTTTCGGGCAGGTAATCGTTGGTCAGACCGTGTTCGAGGCTGATGCCGCGCGTGCCCATGATGACCTTGTCCACGCGCAACTCCGCCAATGCCTGCTCGGTGATGTGACCAATGAAGGAAAGTTCGCTGTCGCGTAATTGTCC
>CAYPCK010000578.1:0-1786 GCA_964409185.1 uncultured Anaerolinea sp.
GTGAGTCCGCAAGCGGTCTGATGTCCATATGGCAAAACGATACCCGTATTCCGATGGTTCTTTACTCAGCGCTTCTTCAAGTTTCAGCCAGTACGCCTGGGTGGCTTTGGGCTTTCGTCCGGCCTGCCAGTACGCATAGCCCGCGCCTTCCAAATGCGGATCAATCATTTCCTTGCGGGTGCGTTCTTCGGATAGTTTTCGCAAAACCCACCGCCGACACTAAGATTGCACAATTATAAGACTGAAATTACCGCGACTCGACCCAAAAATATTATCTATGCCGAGTCTGTTTAGCGGGCGGGTGAAATAAATAAAACACCCTCCCCAAAGTATTCGGGGAGGGTGGGGTGGAGGAGGGTCAATCCGCCGCCATCGGCTCGGGCGCTTCCTCCGCAACCTTGCCGCCGACGGCTTCGGTAAAGCCGTATTGATTCTCCAACTCATGGCGGAACTGCTGGGTGTACAGGCGGTGGTAATGCCCGCCGAGTTTGAGCAGTTCGGCGTGCGTGCCCTGCTCGGCGATTCTTCCGTTTTCGATCACGACGATGCGGTTCGCCTTGCGGATGGTGGACAGGCGGTGCGCGATGACGAACGACGTGCGTCCCCGCATCAACGCTTCCATCCCTTTTTGGATGAGCGCCTCGGTCAGCGTGTCCACGCTGGAGGTGGCTTCGTCCATGATGAACAACTCCGGGCGGGCAAGCACGGCTCGCGCCAGACTGATCAACTGCTTCTGCCCAACGGACAGCAGGTTCCCGCCCTCGCCGACGTTGTGGTCGTAGCCTTTCTCCAAGGTGGTGATGAACTCGTGCGCGCCGGCGATTCTTGCGGCTTCGGTCACTTCCTCATCGGTTGCAGTTAGCCGTCCATAGCGGATGTTGTCGCGCACACTGCCGGAAAAAAGATGAGGCGTCTGAAGCACGATCCCAATCCGCGAGTGAATCGAGGCGAGGGTGTAATCCAGATAATCCCGCCCGTTGATTCGAATCGTCCCTGCGCGCGGCTCGTAAAAGCGGCAGAGCAGATTCACGATCGTGGACTTTCCGCCGCCCGTCGGACCGACCAGCGCGATCATTTCGCCGGGTCTCACCTTCAGCGAAAAATCTTGAAGCACGGGTTTGCGGTCTTCGTAGTAAAAATCCACGCGATCGAATTCGATCTCGCCCATCAGCGTTTTCGCTTCGACGGCATCGGGTCTATCGTGGACTTCGGGCGGGGTGTCAATCAATTTGAATATTCTCTCCGCCGAGGCGATGGAGTGCTGCATCTCCGCGTAGACGCGCGCCAGATCCTGCACAGGCCACATCATGAACGTGAGATACGAAACGAACGCTTGAATCCCGCCGATGGTCATCACGCCGAGCGTGATCTGCTGTCCGCCATAGCCGACGATGAGACCGAGCGCGAGCGCGGCGATGATCTGCACGGTGGGGAGGAAGAGCGCTGAGAGCCACGCGGCGCGATACGAGGCGTTGTACATCCTGCCGGTCAATTCTTGAAATTCTTTTGTATTTTCGTCCTCGCGCAACAGCGCCTTCACCACGCGCACGCCTTGAAAGTTCTCGTTGAACGCGCCCGTGATTTTCGAGTTGGTGCGGCGCGAGACGCGATACTCCACCAGAATAAACTGGCGGAATTTGACCGCAATGAATATCATCACGGGGATGATCGTGAAAACGATCAATGCCAGTTTCCAGTTGATGATCGCCATGAACGTCACCGAGGTGATCAGGTTCATCACCGCCCACGTCGAGTCCACCACGCCCCACGTCAGCAGGTCCGAGAC
>CAYPCK010000579.1:0-1785 GCA_964409185.1 uncultured Anaerolinea sp.
CAATCCGAATCGCCCGGCGTTTTCAGCCTGCCCATCGCTTCGCCGGCCAGGTCTACACCGGTGGGGTGACCCAGCCCGAAACGTTCCATGTACCCGTAGAATGCTTGCGGTCCCATTTGGGTGGAGATCCACGCCATGCATACATTCAAAGAGTGTTGCAGGCATCCGGTCATATCCTGTTCGCCCCATGCTTCTTTATCCCAGTTTTGAATAGTGAACCCGCCGACCTGGATCGAGCCGGTGTCCACATAGGTGGTTTGCGGGGTGACCACACCGGCATCCAATGCCGCCGCCATGGTCAACACCTTCATCACGGAACCCGGCTCGTATGCCGTGCCGATCGAACGGTTGTATTGACTCCCGTCGTTGTACAGCGAGAAATAATTACTGTAGTTGTTCAAATCCATGCGCGGGGTGGTCGCCATGGCGAGGATCTCGCCGTTGCGCGGGTTCATCACCACGATGGCGCCGTTCTGCGCGCCGTATTCAAGAAGGGCTTGATCGAGGATCGTTTCGACGCTGGCTTGCAGGTCGCGGTTCAAGGTCAGGACGAGGGTTGTGCCGTTGGGTACGCGCGGAATTTCCGTCGCTTTGTTCGGGTCGCGCGGCACCCATACCTGCACGGGGTTGCCAGCCAGCAGGTCGTTATATTTTTCTTCCACGCCGAAATACCCGCGCCCGTCGCGGGTGACGAAACCCAGCACGTTCGAGGCAAGCGTTGTTTCCGGGTAACTGCGTTGGAAATGCGGTTTGAAGGCGACGCCGTTCAGGCGGAAATCATCCGCATCTTCCATTTGCTGAATCAACTGTTGCAGCGCGGCAACGATATTGGCATCCACGTAATCTTGAACCACCACGTACGACCAGGTCTCTGGCGATTCGGTCAATTTCTTGAAGACCTCCTCATACGTCAGACCGAGGTAGGTGCCGAGGGTGTATGCCAGCGAATCAGGGTCCTCCATGTCGTTGAGGCTCACGCCCACTTCATAGACCGTGCGGTTGCCCGCCAGCAAGTGTCCGTTGCGGTCGTAGATCTCGCCGCGCTCCGGGTAAAACATGCGAAACTCGCCGGCATATTGATCCCCCTGCGAAAGGAAGATCGCCGCCTGTTCACTGTTTTGAATGCGAATCATTTGCACAAGGACCGCCAGGGCAACGAGGAGGTAACCGGCGATCAGCGTCATTGAGCGGATGGCAAACTGTCTTCTCATGGGTTCTTCGCGCCCCCGGATTTGATGCGCTCATCGAACCATTCGATCAACGATTGCGTGTACGCCTCGGGTAAAATCCGCTCGGGGTTGGTAACATCCTCCGCCGCCAGCAGGATCGCCGGCTCCGGCGCTACAAATCCCGGCACTGCCACGTACGCCAGTTCACCCGGTTTGACCGGGCGATAGCCGAGCGCCGCGGCGCGTTGTTGCATCACCGCCGTGGAAGTGAGGTCGGCAAGTTGAGTCTCCAGGTCGGCGTTGGCGCGCTGAATGCCGGTGATCTCGACCCGCAGTTCCTGAATCTCGCGCCCGGTCACCGCCGCGCGGGCAGTCACCGTGAGGTACATGGCGGCGACCATCGAGGCGCCGATCACGGCAAGCAAAAACGCGCCCACCCATTGGCGTTCGACCCGCCACGGGGCTTGTTTGTGCGCATGGACGATCTGATGTGTAGCTTGTGCCTGCATAACGACCTTTTTCTTTGGGCGATTGGTCGCGCAAGTAGGAATGAATTCCGCCTTACAGTTTTTCGGCAATGAGGAGTTTGGAAGTGCGCTCTCTCGGATTTTAGTCC
>CAYPCK010000580.1:0-1782 GCA_964409185.1 uncultured Anaerolinea sp.
CGCCGACATCATCCAAACCGACGCGGCAATCAACCCGGGCAACTCGGGAGGTCCGTTGTTCAATTTGAACGGAGAAGTTGTCGGGGTCAATCAATCTATTCGCACGGATAATATCGATGCGACCACCGGGAACGCGGTCAACTCCGGTGTGGCGTTCGCGATCTCAATCAACCTCGTCAAGCGCGTTGCCCCTGTCTTGATCAACGATGGGAAGTATGAATATCCCTATCTCGGAATTTCATCGGACAGCGATTTGAGTCTGGCAGAAGTGGAAGCCCTGGCTCTGCCTCAATTCACCGGTGCGTACGTGGTCAGCCTCGTGGATGGCGGTCCCGCCGACCAGGCGGGCATCCGCACCGGTGATTTACCGACGAACATCCCCGGCTTGAACGCGGGCGGCGATTTGATTGTTGCCCTTGATGGAACCAGCGTAAAGACCTTTGACGATTTGTTGAGCATCCTGATCACAACTAAATCCCCCGGCGATACAGTCATCCTGACTGTCCTGCGCGACGGGCAATCGGTGAACATCCCCGTCGTTCTGGGCACACGCCCTTAAAACCAAACGGACGGCGAATCGCCGTCCGTCTTTTTTTATCCGAAGCGTTCTTCCTTCCACACATCGGCGCGGTTATGGTAACCCGCCTGCTCCCAAAATCCGCGTCGGTCGCGTGGCATGAATTCGAGAGCCCGCAGCCACTTCGCGCCTTTCCAAAAATATGGTGTTTCCATATCCTCCCGGCCGGGGATGAAACCCACCACACCGCGTAACGGATACCCGTGGTCTGCCGTAATGGGTTCGCCGTTCAAATGGGTGGCGAGTAAAAAATTATCCTGGAGGGCAACTTCCAACGGCAGGTTGACCGTGAATCCATATTCCGCATGTTGCATAAGGTGGGTCGCCGTCGGCTTGATCTTGATGAAGCCGTTATCCACCAGCGATTTAATCGAGACACCCTCCCATACCGTGTCGAACTTGCTCCAACGGGTAACGCAATGAATGTCCATTTGGATCTTCGCGCGAGGGAGTTTGTTGAACTCATCCCATGTCCAGCGTTTCTCCTCTTCCACCTCCCCCCACACGCGGAAATCCCACGTGGCGGCGTTGAAATGCGGCACTGGTCCATAATGCAGGACGGGAAATTTAAAGGTCAGCGCCTGTCCGGGTGGGAGGCGGCCCTCCTTCTTGATGCGTTCTTCTTCTTTGCGCCGGTCGGGTCCTTCGAATGAAAACATGGTCGTCTCCTTGCCTGATTATAACCACTCTGACGTCACCGGACTGGGTTCTGTTACCGAAGTTTTGTCAATGTCGCTTTGAACAGAGTCGGCATGATCGCCTGAGGGCGTCGCAAAAAAGGCTGATATGCCGTTTGTTCTCTGGACAGGAGTACGGGTTTATAATAGGATTAAGAATCGAAACCAATTTATGCCTTCCATCATTACGGACTTGTCATTCGACAAATCGATCACGGCGCAGGAATGCGGGGATGCTCTCTCATGAACGACAGTATTTCCCTGCTCAAGGCGGCTCAAAAATTGGACGAACAAGCGTTGACCGCGATCTTCGACCAATACGCGCCGGCCATCTATAAATACACCCTGCGCTTATGCCACGACCCGATTCTGGCGGATAATATCGTCGGGGATGTCTTCGCCCAATTGCTCGAGCAGTTCGCCGCCGGGAAGGGACCGCGCACGAACCTGCGCTCCTACCTGTATCAGACGGCGTATCACCTCGTGGTGGATCGTTCACGCGATAATCAGCATACCGCCCCGCTCGAG
>CAYPCK010000581.1:0-1778 GCA_964409185.1 uncultured Anaerolinea sp.
GGCTAAAATTGAGTTCGTCACCGAGGATCCTTCTTGCCAAACTACCGCATCACAGCAACTTCATTATGGCTCCGCTCCGGACCCGGCGCAAACTTCCCCGCGGTCGGCGCGTTGTATCGCAATAACATCGTCCAGGGCGATGAGATTCGCGGCGAGTGGCTTCACGCCGCCACGGGCGAGGGCAAGACCGGCTGGTGCAATCGCGGCTATGTAGAACTGGTCGAAACCGCGCCGCCCCCGCCGCCCGCCGGGGTCAACTACCGGGTCAACGTGGCAAGCCTCAACGTCCGCGCGGGAGGCGGCTTGGGATATCCCGTCATCGGGTATTTGAAAAACGGCGAGATCGTCGCAGGGCTCGGGCGCTCCTCCGATGGGCAGTGGGCGCAGATTCGCAAACCCGACGGCATGCTCGGATGGGCTTCGATGAAATACCTCTCGAAGATCGTCATCCCCCCGCTCGATTCGCCGGATACGCACATGATCGTCACCACCGGCGTGTTGAACATCCGCTCGGGTCCCGGTGAAACCTTCACGATCCTCGCGCAGTCGAATCGTGGAGACTTCCTGCAATTTCTCTCCTCGACGCCAGACTGGAAATGGGTCAAAGTCAAAACGCAGGCGAACCAGATCGGCTGGTGTTCGTCGAAATATGTGACGGAGCGGGCGGATGGGGTCGCGCGCAACGAGGACTTTCCCGTCAAGGGATTCCACCGCGCGCTATCGGATTCGATCCCGCTTCGCACCGGACCTGCGGCTGATGCGCCGCCTGTGACCGATCTCAAATTCAACCGCGTCGTCTACGTGGACGCGATCTCGCCCGATGGAAAATGGAAACACTGCAACAACGCCTGGGGCGAGAAAGGCTGGTACCCGGTCGAGCGCCTTGCTTCGTTGGGCGGGGTCGCCATGCCGAAACCCGATGAGGAATTTCCGTGGCTGCCGATTGCGTTCGAGGAGTTCGGCACGCGCGAGATCCCCGGCGTGCGCAACAACCCGCGCATTGTCGAATATCACAAAAGCACCGACCTCGCCCAAAAATATGCCAACCTGCCCGATGAAGTAGACTGGTGCGCCTCGTTCGTCAACTGGTGCGTCGAAAAAGCCAACGCGCCTTCGGCGAACTCCGCCCTCGTGCACCCGTGGACGAAATGGGGAGTCGCCGCTCCCGCTCCGCGCCGCGGGTGTGTGATGACCTTCCTGTGGGATGACGGTTTTGCGCATGTCGCGTTTTATCTCGGCGAGGTTGGCAACTACGTTATCTGCCTCGGCGGCAACCAGAGCGACGCGGTCTGGACGTCGGTGTATCACAAGAAGTACATCACCAGTTATCGGGTACGATAAATCGGTGGTTTCGATACGGCGGACAATCACCGCCTACTCAACCAACGAAGTCACCATAGACTATTTTAAGAGAATCCTATGCCTTCCTTCCCCATTGCCCCGAAACGCGAACACCACATTACCCAGCACGGCAAAACCCGCAACGACGAATATTACTGGTTGCGGGAAAAAGAGAACCCCGAAGTATTGCAATATCTTCACGCCGAGAGCGACTACCTCGAAGAAATGATGGGGCACACCAAGCCCCTGCAGGAAGCGCTCTTCGCCGAAATGAAGGGACGGCTCAAAGAAACCGATTCAAGCGTCCCGGAGAAGCGAGGCGGAGATTTCTACTATCACCGCATGGAAGCGGGCAAGTCGTATCCCATCTACTGCCGCAAAAAGAGATCATTGGAAAACCCCGAAGAAATTTTGCTCGACCACAACGCGCTGGCGGA
>CAYPCK010000582.1:0-1775 GCA_964409185.1 uncultured Anaerolinea sp.
CCACGCGGAAAGCGGAGCGATGCCCATGAGGAATAACAATGCCGCGAACAGCGGACCGTTGGCGCGCTCGTAGAACACGGGTCCTACTGTCACTTTGGCGCCGGTGAATAACTCGGAGGTGAGCGGATAGATCACACCCCAGAAACACACCACCAGGATGCTCATGAACAGCAGGATGTTGAACAGGAACACCGCCTCGCGCGAAAGCATCGAATTCATCTCGGTCTCGGATTTGAGTTCGCCCCACCGATAAATGACCAGCGCCACCGATGCGATCAACGTTATGGCGATGTAGGTGAAGAACAAGGGACCGATCGCGCTCTGCGCGAAGGCGTGCACCGACGATAACACGCCTGAGCGTGTGAGAAATGTGCCGAAGATCACGAGATCGTACGTCAGGATGACCAGCAGCATGTTCCAATGTTTCAACATGCCGCGCTTTTCCTGAATCATCACCGAGTGCAGGAACGCGGTGCCGGTCAGCCACGGCATGAATGCGGCGATCTCCACCGGGTCCCAGCCCCAGTAGCCGCCCCAGCCGAGCACGTCGTATGCCCAGCGGCCGCCCAGCACGAGTCCGAAGGTGAGGAACAGCCACGCCCACAAACTCCAGCGGCGGGTGAGGCGAATCCAACGGTCGTCGGTGCGTCCCGTGATCAACGCGGCTATGGCGAACGCAAACGGAATGACGTACGAGACGAAGCCGAGGTAGAGCATCGGCGGATGGATGATCATGCCGGGGTGTCGAAGAAGCGGATTCAATCCGTTGCCGTCTTCGGGGGTGAACAAAATACTGTTTGCCGGCTGGAAAAAATACGCTTCGACCCCCGTTTCAGTCTGGTAAAACATCCGGAATGGATTCTCGTAGAAGACGGTCATGCCGACGAAGAATGCAAGCGTGATGCACGAAACAAAGATCACCCAGGGCAGGAACTCGCGGTCGCGGTCCCATTTGCGCAAGGTGACCAGCGACGCGAACGCGGACATAAGCCACGACCAGAAGAGCAGTGAGCCAGCCTGCCCGCCCCACCATGCCGTGACTTTGAGATAGGTTGGCATTGAGCGGCTTGTCACCTCATACACGAACTGCACTTCATAATGGTCATTGACCAGGAGATAAATTAATAGAAGCGACGCGACCGTGAGCAGGGGAAAGGTGAGCAACATTGCCCGCCGCGCGCTTTCCGCCATGGAGGCGGCGCGTTGCGGGGTTTCCATTTTGTCGAGCGCGCTGGCTAACCGTTTGGCGCGAAACGAGGGGAGACTGCGAAGCAGGCGCGCCAATCCCTTCGGGTTCGATGAAGCCGCGGTGAACGCGCTATAGACGGTGACAAAAAATGTGACAAGCAGGATTCCAAACCCAAGGTTGGCGATCATGAAATTTCCTCAATCAAAATGTTCGGGCAGGGTCCTCGCGAAGACTCCTCCCGAACGAATATTATCCAGCCTGTTCCGGCACGGCTTCCTCGTAGCGGGTGGGGCATTTAAGTAGAAGTTCTTCGGCGTAGAAAATGCCGTCCGCGCCGAGGTGCCCTGTGACGATGGCTTGCGCTTCGTGGCGGAGCAGGTCGGGTTTGACGCCGACGTAGACCACGGTCATGCGCGAACGAGATGGATCAATGGTGGCTTGGTGCAGGGCTTCGGCGAGACCGCCTTCGTCCTTGAGGTCGGCTTCGTCCGCGGGGACGTGCGCCACTTCGAAGGTGAGGGTGAGCGTGGAGGGATCGTATTGGATCGTGTCGCCGATGACCGCGCCGCTCACGCGCAGGTTTTTA
>CAYPCK010000583.1:0-1760 GCA_964409185.1 uncultured Anaerolinea sp.
GGGATTCCTACGCTCGATATCCTCGCGCACGCGCAACCCATGCGCGAACTTCCGCTGGCGGTGGCGATTCAAGCCGGGCGCGGGAGATACGCGCTGGGCTGGTATCAAAATTCCCGAGGGGTGTGGCAGGCGAAAGGGGAGGTGAGAGTCGTGTCCGTCGAAGCGTTGATCGTCGAGGTACAGAATCCTTCGCTGGTGTGCGGTGAATTCACGGACGAAGTTCGCCAACGATTCAGTGAAAATAAAAATGCGCAGTTGACCTCGCCCGACGATTCGATGCGCAAGCCTGCAACGTTGGTGCGATTGGCGTGGGCGCGTTTTCAAAATAACGATGTGGATGAGATCGCGTCGCTAACGCCGATCTATTTGCACACCGCCGCGCCGATTCACACATGAACATCCGCCGCATGACCCTCGATGACATTGACCAGGTTGTGGCGATCGATCAAGCCTCATTCAGCTTGCCGTGGCCCGAACGCTCATTTCGTTTCGAGGTGACGGACAATCCTGCTTCACGCGCGTGGGTTGCCGAAGCGGATGGAAGAATCGCCGGCATGATCGTGGCGTGGTTGTTGGTAGATGAAGCGCACATTGCGACAATTGCGACACATCCCGATTTTCGCCGGCAGGGAATCGCGAGCAAGTTGTTGATCCACGCGTTGCAAACTATGCAGAGCGAAGGCGCGAGGACTTCAGTGCTGGAAGTGCGCGCGAGCAACCTTGCCGCGCAAGAGATGTATCGAAAATTCGGTTTTGAAGAATCGGGACGCCGCCCGAAGTATTACAAGAATAACGGCGAGGACGCGATCCTGATGTCGTTGGACCGGTTGGAAAGTTTAAAGGTTGAAGGCTTGCCCTGAGTTTATCGAAGGGTTGAAAGATTTGAATATGTCAACAAAAGATGATCTGATAAACAAACTGAAAAATAATAACGCCCGCGTCGCGATTCTGGGACTCGGGTACGTGGGATTGCCGCTGGCGGTCGTCTTTGCGGAGGCGGGATTCAAAGTAACGGGGCTCGATCTAGACTCAGGGAAAGTTGATTCGCTAAAGAGAGGCGTTTCCTACATCCCCGATGTGAAGACCGAAGCCGTGGAAAGATTGGCGAAGACTGGTCATCTCGCCGCAACGACGGATTTTTCTGTGTTGAAGGAGATGGATGCGGTCAGTATCTGTGTGCCGACTCCTCTCCGCCAGACGGGCGACCCGGATATGTCGTTCATCATTTCAGCGACAGAGGAACTGGCAAAGCACATGCACAAAGGCATGGTCGTGGTGTTGCAATCCACCACCTATCCCGGAACGACGCGTGAGCTACTACTTCCAAAACTTGGTACCGAACACGGACTCAAAGTAGGCGAAGATTTTTTCCTTGCCTTTTCGCCCGAACGCGTTGACCCCGGGCGCGAGGATTTCACCACGAAAAACACGCCCAAAGTGATGGGTGGGATCACCGAAGCGTGCGGCGAAGTGGCAACTGCCTGGTATGAGCAGGCGATTGACGTTGTGCATCGCGTTTCATCTGCCGAAGCCGCGGAGATGGCGAAACTGCTTGAAAACACGTTCCGCATGATCAATATTGGGCTGGTCAATGAACTGGCGATGATGTGCGAACGCCTCGGCGTGGACGTGTGGGAAGTCATTGATGCGGCGGCGACCAAGCCGTTCGGCTTCATGAAATTCACGCCGGGACCGGGCTTGGGCGGTCATTGCATCCCGATCGATCCGCTGTATCTTTCGTGGAAGATGAAGTCGTTCAA
>CAYPCK010000584.1:0-1755 GCA_964409185.1 uncultured Anaerolinea sp.
CCACCATCTCCTCACTAAATTGCTCGCGCATCCACTTACTTTTTTCCAATTCCCGAACGGCTTCGATCAAAGACTTCGGGACTTGCGGCAGTTTGCGCGTTGTGTAGGCATCGCCTTCAAATATGGGCGGCGGCTCCGTCTGCCGGGCGATGCCGTCGAGACCGGCTGCCAGGGTTGCCGCCAATGCCAGATACGGATTGGCGTCAGCGCCGGGCGCCCGGCATTCAATGCGCAGCGATGTCCCGTGTCCAACCACACGAAAAGCGGTGGTGCGATTATCGTAAGCCCAGGCGATGGCTGTCGGCGCGAATGATCCCGCCACAAAGCGTTTGTAGGAAGTGGGATAGGGCGCATAAAAAGCAAAAATCTCGCGAAGATGCGTCAGCCATCCTCCCAAAAACCAGCGGAACAACGGCGATGCGCGCACCGGCCCAAGTTTTTCTTCGCCGACAAACAGCGAATCGATTCCCGATTTGTCCCAAAGGCTGGCGTGCAGGTGCAGGCTTGAGCCGGCATAACGTTGATCCCATTTGGCCATAAAGGTTATGGAACACCCCTGTTGAATGGCAATTTCTTTGGCCGCGTGTTTGTAAAGCGTATGGCGATCGGCCGTTTCGAGAAAATCCGCGTAACGCAAATTAATCTCCTGCTGACCCGGTCCCCACTCGCCTTTTGAAAACTCGACCGGAATCCCGGAACGTTCGAGATGATGGCGGATGGCGCCGATGACGAATTCTTCTTTCGTTCCCTGCAAAATGTGATAATCCTCAATGTAGTGTCCGTATGGCTGGAGATCGAGGTAGCTTTTCCGGGCGGCTTCTTCATACGTTTCCTTGAAAACGTATAATTCCAATTCTGAACCCGCCATCGCCGAATAGCCGTGATTGGCGGCTCGTTCAACCTGCTTGCGCAGGATCGTTCGCGGCGCCAGAGCAACCATTTCGTCGGTTTCTTCGTGGTAAACATCACACAGCACAATGGCGGTCTTTTCCAACCAACTCGCTAGGCGCAGCGTATTCAAGTCCGGAATCAGCCGGATATCGCCGTAGCCCTTGGCCCAACTGGTGAAAGCATATCCCGGCACGGGGTCCATCTCCATGTCGCACGCCAAAAGGTAGTCACATGCGTGGATTTCTCCGTTGAGCACATCGTCTAAAAAATAACGCGCGCTGATGCGTTTGCCCATCAAACGACCGTAGAGATCGGGGAATACGGTGAGAACCGTTTCTATTTCCTCATTAGCGACCATCGTTTTCAGAGATTCGATCTCCAGTGAACCGCGGATCTTGTCGGGATTCATAGTTTCCTTTCTTCGTTGTGGGTTGGCACTGACTGATCCATGTGAATAAACACACTCTTCAATTCGCTGTAATGATCGAGCGCCGCCAGTCCGAGTTCTCGCCCGAGGCCGCTGAGTTTGACGCCGCCAAACGGCGTCTCCAGGTGTACGCTGTGACTCGAATTGATCGACAGCACTCCGGTTTCCACCGACCGCGCCACATACAACGCCCGCTCAATATCGCGCGTCCAGATGGAACCCGAAAGGCCATACATGCTGTGGTTGGCAATTTTTATCGCTTCATCAACTGTCGCGAACGGAATAGCACAAAGCACAGGACCGAAGATTTCTTCCTGAGCCACGCGCGCCTCCGCTTGTACGTCTGCAAACAGAGCCGGGGTCAGGTAGGCGCCATTTTTGAAATGGGGATCATTCGGAATCTCACCGCCGCAAAGCAACCGGCATCCCTCTGCTTT
>CAYPCK010000585.1:0-1742 GCA_964409185.1 uncultured Anaerolinea sp.
AGGTGTGCAACGGCACGACCGGCCACGCCGAAGTGGTGCAAGTCCACTTCGACCCGAACGTCGTCTCGTACCGCGACTTGTTGAACGTCTTCTTCGCCATCCACGACCCGACCACGTTGAATCGTCAGGGAAACGACATCGGCACGCAATATCGCTCCGCCATCTTCTATCACGACGATGAGCAAAAGATGACCGCTGAGGAACTCATCAAGAGTTTGAACGCGCAGAAGATCTGGGATAAGCCCATCGTGACCGAAGTCGCCCCACTCGACAGGTTCTACATGGCGGAGGATTACCACCAGGAATACTTCGCGCGCAACCCCTACCAGCCATACTGCATGGCGGTGGTCGCGCCGAAAGTATCGAAGTTTCGCAAGCACTTCCTCGAGATGTTGAAGAAGGAACCGGCGTAAACCTGAAGACCCTTAGCTAGACTTTATCCATATGAACATTAACCAAAACAAGGTAAGCTAGAGCAAAAACTCGGCCAAGAGGATGCTCATGCCTACCCTGCAAAAATATATCACGATCCTGGAAGCCTTTGCTAGAAGTGGTCCAGTGATCCCGGGCTTGGACGATACCATCGAACGTCGTCGCGGTGCGAAGATCAAAGCGAAAGGCATTTACCGTGATCAAGCGCGTTCCAGCCACAGTTCTTTTGTGAAAGCCAGTGGTTGGGTCGTCGCCGATAGCAGTTGGGCTGACCTTTCGATCGTGCGCATTACACCGACCCTGCTGGGATTATGTTCAGTGGTTACTCTCCCGGCTAACCTCCATGCGCGAAAACAGAAGTTCCCAGTTCAACAAACTGCCTGGTACCGAAAGAAATTGCCAACTTTTTCGGATGCCCTCGTCCTCGTGAAAGCAACGCTTTTCATGCAATACTATTTTCCAACTTCCTTCTTTCGGCTCAACATCCGAAATACTCAACCCTTTCACACTGCTTATCAATTTCCGCGCTCGCTTCACCCCTTTTCAGGTATATCAGTTGGATAAAGTCTAGTTTCGGATGTTGGAGACCGGTTAAAATGGGACGCATGTCCCCCGCCTCGTTCTCCCATTCCGGCTTGCTTCCCTTCCAGCAGGGCGGACTCGACTCATTGTGCGGGCTGTACAGCATCATTAACGCCGAGCGGATCATCAACCGCTCCTCTGACGAGGAAACACAACAACTGTTCGACGACCTGATCCACTTCCTCTCGCGGCGCGGCTTGTTGAGCAAACTGCTCATCGGGGGCGTCATCCACACCCAGATGCTCCTCATCCTCGACAAGGTGGTCGGCAAGCAACGCATCTCCACGGTGAACGTCCCGTGGCGCGGCGTGCCTAACCCCGACCTGACCACCTTCTGGAAATCGATGCAGGCGTTTTTAGACGGCACGCCCGGGCGCGCCATCATCCTCGGTTTGCAGGGCTACCACGACCACTGGACGGTGATCGAATCCATCACCGACCGTTCGATCTTCCTCTACGACTCCTCGCGCATCAAACGCCTGCCGCGCGCGCGCTGCACCACCGTCTACGCCACCTGGAAGCGCAAGCACCTGCTCCTGCCCGCACAGACATATTTTCTCTCCAATGAAGAGGATGAATCGAATGAGTGATGTATCGAGCCTTGCGAATGTGGAATTTTGCTACCTCACCACAACCGGACGCGTAACCGGCAATCCGCACGAGGTCGAGATCTGGTTCGGCATCCTCAACTCCACGATCTATTTGATGTCCGGCGGCGGGGAGGAGTC
>CAYPCK010000586.1:0-1728 GCA_964409185.1 uncultured Anaerolinea sp.
CTCGATGTGTTCTGCGGCAACTGGAGGTTATAATCCCGCCAATACCAAAGGAGTTCCTCATGTACGATAAAAAGAAACTCGATGAATTGAAAAGCCAACTCGAAACTTGGGAGAAGACCTCGTTGAGCAAGGCGCTTGCGTCATTACCCGAACGCGCCGACGAATTCATCACCACCTCCTCCGACCCGATCAACCGACTGTACACGCCGCTCGATGTGGCGAATACCGACTACGCCTCCTCGCTTGGACTTCCGGGTGAATACCCCTTTACGCGCGGAGTCCACCCCACGCTTCACCGCTCCAAACTGTGGACGATGCGCATGTTCGCCGGCTTCGGCACCGCCGAAGAAACGAACGCGCGCTTCAAGTATTTGCTGGAACAGGGACAAACCGGTCTTTCGATCGCGTTCGACCTGGCGACCCTCATGGGGTACGACACCGACCAACCCGAGGCGCTTGGCGAGTTCGGCAAGTGCGGCGTGGCGGTCTCTTCCTTGAAAGACATGGAAATTTTGCTCGATGGCATCCCGCTCGATAAAGTATCCACGAGCATGACGATCAACTCGCCCGCCGCGATTACCTGGGCGATGTATCTGGCGGCGGCGGAGAACCGCGGCATTCGGCTCGATCAACTGCGCGGCACGATTCAAAACGACATTTTGAAGGAGTTCATCGCGCAAAAGGAATTCATTTTTCCGCCGGAGCCTTCGATGCGCCTCGTGGTGGATACGATGGAGTTCGGCTCGCAACAGGTCCCGCAGTGGAATACGATCTCGATCAGCGGGTATCACATCCGCGAGGCAGGCTCAACCGCCGCGCAGGAACTGGCGTTCACCCTCGGCGACGGGATCGAGTACGTTCGTTGGGGCATCGCCCGCGGCATGGATGTGGACGAGTTCGCGCCGCGCCTGTCGTTCTTCTTCAACGCGCACAATGATTTTTTCGAGGAGATCGCCAAGTACCGCGCCGCGCGAAGAATCTGGGCGCGCGAGATGCGCGAGACGTTCAAGGCGAAGAATCCGCGTTCGTGGCTGTGCCGCTTCCACACGCAAACGGCGGGAGTCAGCCTCACGGCGCAGCAGCCGGAGATCAACGTGGTACGCGTGGCAATTCAAGCGTTAGCCGCCGTGTTGGGCGGGACTCAATCGCTTCATACAAATTCGCTTGATGAGGCGCTGGCGCTTCCCTCCGAACATGCGGTGACGATCGCTTTGCGAACGCAACAGATCATCGCCGAGGAATCGGGCGTGACGAATACCGTGGATCCGCTGGGGGGTAGTTTCTTCGTCGAAGCGCTGACAGACCGAATGGAGAAAGAAGCGTACGACTATTTCCGTCGGGTGGAGGAGTTGGGCGGCGTCATCCCTGCCATCGAGAAGGGATTTTTCCAAAGCGAAATTTCCGATGCGGCATACCGCTATCAGCGCGAAATTGACCGAGGCGCGCGCAAGATCGTGGGTGTTAATGCGTACTCAGAGAAGAAACCTCTCACGATCCCTATCCTCGAGATGGACCCGGCAGGTTATGAACGGCAGGTGCAACGGCTCGAGGAAGTCCGCATGACGCGGGATAACGGGCGGGTCGGGCAGACGTTGGACCGACTGCGCATCGCCATGCAGGGCACGGAGAACACGATGCCGCACCTGATGGAATGTGTGCACGCATATGCGACCCTGGGCGAGATCGTGCAGGTGATGAAGGAAGTGTTCGGCGTGTACGAAGAGCCGA
>CAYPCK010000587.1:0-1725 GCA_964409185.1 uncultured Anaerolinea sp.
GATGGCGGGCTTCTGCATGAGGACGCGCATCAGCGCCACGAGTTGGCGTTGCCCCATCGAGAGACGCGCGCCTCGCTCTCCCACTTCGGTCTGGATTCCATTCGGGAGCGTATCCACCCATTCGCCGTCGCCAATCCTGCGCGCCATCGTCAAAATTTCAGCCTCGGTCACGTTTGGCGCGGCGTAGCGGATGTTATCCGCCACGGTGCCTGAAAATAAAAACGGGACCTGTGACACGATACCGAGTTGCTTTCGATATTGCGATAGATCAAACGAGCGGATGTCGCGCCCATCCACGAGTAATTGTCCCTGCTGGAATTCATAGAAGCGCGCGATGAGTTTTGCGATGGACGACTTCCCTGCGCCGGTGTGGCCAACGAGGGCGAGCGTCTCGCCGGGTTGGATGAGCAGGTTGAACTGGGTGAGAATCGGTTCTTTATCCGTATAGCGAAAATGCAGGTTGTCGAAATGAATCTCGCCTTTGAGAATAGGCACATTCTTTGAATCCGTTTGCACCACGTTCGGGTCGGCGTCAATAAGGGCAAACGCGCGTTCGGCGGCGGAAAGCCCGGATTGAATCTGCGCCCAGAACGCGGAAAGATTCAACACGGGGAAGAAGAACTGGTCGAGCCCAATGATGAAAAGATACCACGCGCCCGCTGTGATGGCGCCCTGCGCGGCGCTTAGCCCGCCGACGTACACGAGAATGGCGACGAAGAGGCCGCCCAACGCGTTGAGCGTGGGGAAGACCAGCGAGAGCACGAAGCCGCGTTGCACGTTGACTTGGTACGATTGAATGTTGGATTCCTCGAATGACTTGAAGATGCTTTCTTCCTGCCTGAAGTTTTTGGCAATCGAGATGCCGCTGATGGTTTCTTTGATGGCGGCGTTCACGTCTGCCATGGCTTTCATGCCGCGCTTGGTGACGCGCCGCGCCATGGCGCGAAAGCCGGTGGCGGCGGCAAAGATGAACGGCAGGAACGCCATCATCAAGAGCGAGAGTTTCAAATCGGTGCGGAACAATGCCACACCAATAATGACCGCCTGCACGAATTGAGCCGCCACGTCGGTGACGATGACCACGAGTTGACCGAAGTCGTTGGTGTCGGAGGTGATGCGCGAGACGATGCGCCCGGAGGAGAACTGGTCGTAGAACGAGAGATCGTGCTCCGCCGCGGCGCGGAAGGCGCGCGTGCGCAGGTCGAGCACCACGTCGCCCACCGCGCGGACGACCAGCGCGCGACGCGCCCAGTTGATGCCCCACAGCCCAACGCCGATCAATAACATGAGCAAGCCCACGAGGCTGATCTCGGCGAGGGTCGGTTGCCCGGAGAGGAGCCGCAACGTGTTCGAGACGAGCAGAGGTAACGCCGCGCCGACGCCCGCGACGATGACGACCAGCAGGGAGACGAGCGCGAGCCGCCCGGCTTGCGGTTTGAAGTACCCGACGATCCGGCGCGCGAGGTCTCGGTCGGTGTATTGTCGGTCGTATTTTTCGTCGTTGAGTCCGGCAAAGAAAGACATTTCGATTTCCGATTTACGATTGCAGATTTACGATTGGTGGTTGAGTAGTTCCAAGCGATAGCGAGGAACGTATCGAAACCACCAAATAAGCAGAGTAATTCTTGTAACAAAAATATTCTTGCTCATCAAAGGGTCTCGATCCGGGCATGGTTTCGATACGCGCTTTCAGCGCCACTCGCAATGACATATTATTCCCGAAAT
>CAYPCK010000588.1:0-1714 GCA_964409185.1 uncultured Anaerolinea sp.
AGGACTCGAATGCGCCGCTTCCGACTCCCCGCCCGGGCTGGTCAACCCGCCCGGCGGGAACTTCACCTTGAGCGCCTCCAGCCCCAACGTGGACCGGGGCGCGCTCATCCCCGGCATCAACGATTTGTTCAGCGGTTCCGCGCCTGACCGCGGCGCGTTCGAGTTCGGCGTAATCCCCACCTCCACAGCCACGCCGTTCCCAACGCTCACCGCGACAGCGATCCTCCCAACCGGGACCCCCATTTTCACCCCATCCCTCACGCCCTTCGCGGTTACGCAAGTCCCGACGAGCATCCCGCCGCCAACCCAAACCACCCCAAGCCTGACACCGTTCCCGGTCGATTCTCCTCCGACGGTGATCTCAGTCACGCGCGCGGATGCGAATCCGTCCAACGCGTCGGCTGTGCGATTCCGCGTGACGTTTTCAGAATTTGTAACCGGACTCGATATCTTTCCTCCCATCATTGACTTCACCCTGAGCGCCAGCGGACTTTCCGGTGCGGCAATCACTGGCGTCACCGCCGAGTCTGGCACATCGTATCTCGTACAGGTGAACACCGGTTCAGGGAACGGGACGATTCAACTCTTCGTGGTGGATGACGACAGCATCCGCGATTCGGTCAACCAGCCGTTGGGCGGCGTGGGCACCGGCAACGGAAACTTCCTAACCGGGGAGGCGTACACGATCAACAAACCCGTCCCCTCCACAATCATAGTATCGTTCCGGTCGGTTGGCTCCAACGATGGCTGGGTTCTCGAATCACAAAAAACCAGCGAGCGCGGCGGGACGAGGAATGCGTCGGAGACAACCTTCATACTCGGCGACGACTCTCGCGACCGTCAGTATGTGTCCATTTTGCAATTTGCCACTTCCGCCTTGCCCGATAACGCGGTGGTGACGAAAGTAACCGTGATGATTCGAAGCCAGAGTTATAGCGGGACGAATCCGTTCACCACTCACCAAAATATCGCTGTGGATATTCAAAAAGGATATTTCGGTTCGTCGGGTTTGCTCGGCGTTAACAGCCTCGACCGCGGAGATTTCCAGGCGCTTGCGAGCCTGATCAACGCCGGCGCGATCCTCAACAACCCCGTCACAGATTGGTATTGGGCAACGCTGAATTCCGCCGCGAATCCATTCATCAATCTCATAGGCGTGACGGAACTCCGCCTGCGATTCCAACTCCCTGACGACGGCGACCGTAGTAACGATTTCATCCGCTTCTACAGCGGGAATTACAACTCCGGCGCGTCGCATCCGATCCTGCAGGTTGAATACTACGTGCCATAATAAAAACTTCCGAAGTCAAAGCGACTTCAGAAGTTTGTTTTCTTATACCAGCATCTTCACGGGATTTTCGATGAACCCAGCCAGTGCTTGCATGAACTGCGCCGCTTCCGCCCCGTCGCTGACGCGGTGATCCACTGAAATTGTCGCTTTCATGCGCCAGCCGGCTTTCACCTGACCATCCTCCACAACCGGGACTTCTCTCGCGGAGGAGATCGCCAGTATCGCCGCTTCGGGCGGGTTGATGATGGCGATAAAATCCTCCACATCGTACATTCCCAAATTGGAGGTGGAAAACGTCGAGCCGTCCACATCTTCCGGCTTGACTTTGCCCTCGCGGGCGCGATTTGCCATGGCTTTGACTTCGCTTGATATTTGGCGCAATGTCTTTTGATCGGTATCTTTGACGACGATGGTCATGAGTCC
>CAYPCK010000589.1:0-1712 GCA_964409185.1 uncultured Anaerolinea sp.
GAATCGAACCCTCATTCCCGGAGGGAACACGATTTTGAGTCGTGCGCGTCTGCCTATTCCGCCACTTCGGCTCGTAAGTCGGAGAGCCCGCTTTAGCGGGGCGACCCAAAGTATACCACTCATGATTTGTAGTGCAAGATAAGATTTCTCGTGTAGCGGGATGGTGTCCCGCTTATTAGGCGGATTACCAATCCGCTCCACGACAAAGGACAAGATGAAACTCGGCATTATCGGACTACCTCAATCAGGCAAGACAACGATCTTCAACGCCGTCACGCGGGGGGACGCGCCGACGACCGCCTCGGCGGGGCGCTTCGAAGTGCATACCGCCGTGGTGGATGTGCCCGACCCGCGCGTGACGACTCTCTCGAAGATGTTCAACCCGAAGAAAACGATCTACGCCAAGATGACCTACGCGGATATTGCCGGGCTGGAGGCTGGTTCCGCTAAGAGCGGCATCTCCGGACAACTTCTAAATCAACTCGCACAAATGGATGGATTTCTGCTGGTCGTACGCGCGTTCGAAAGCGACCTCGTGATGCACCCGAATGGAAGTGTGGATGCCAAGCGCGATGTGGATTCCATGCTAAGCGAATTATTGCTTAACGATCTAATTACTGTCGAACGAAAACTTGAACGGCTAACCGATGAACGCAAAAAAGGCGGGACGGATAAATCTTTGAACGAAAAACAAACCGTGCTGTTCAATCGTTTGCATGAAGCCTTGAATAACGGCACACCGCTCCGCACACTGGAATATTCGCACGAAGATGTGAAGGAACTTTCGTCGTTTGGGTTGCTCACGCGCAAGCCGGTGCTGGTGGTGTTCAACCTGAGCGAGGGGCAATCTGCGCCGCAAATGGCATTGGATGTTCCCTCTGTAGCATTGATGGGGAAACTCGAAATGGAGATCGCGCAACTTTCGGCGGAGGATGCCGAACTGTTCATGCAGGAATACGGGATCAAGGAACTCAGCCTGAACAAAATGATCCGCCTGTCGTATGATCTGCTACAAGTACAGTCGTTCTTCACGGTGGGCGAAGACGAAGTCCGCGCGTGGGAGACGAAGCGCGGCGCCACGGCGCAGGAATCCGCTGGGGAGATTCACACCGACCTGGCGAAGGGATTCGTCCGGGCGGAGGTGGTGGCATACGACGACCTCATCAACCTCGGGGGAATGAATGAGGCGAAGTCGAAGGGCAAGTTGAGGCTTGAGGGCAAGGAGTATCTCGTCAAGGATGGCGATATTGTGCATATCCGGTCAAGTCTGTAGGGGCGGAGTTGTCTCGCCTTTTTGTTGATGGTGAAAACGGCGGAAATCCCGCCACCTGCAATACACCCTCTCGTATCTTCAAAACCAAAAAGAAATGTGGTAAAAAACCCAAGGAGACCTTTTCATGGCATATCAAATCAAAAAATGGAATCTCGCCCCTCTTTTTACCGGCTTCGACAGCCCGGAGTTGAATGCCGCGTTCGACAATGTGGAGGAGCAGGTCGCGTCGTTCGAAGGGGTGCGCGGCAAACTCAAACCCGATATGGACGCGGAGACGTTCCTCGAAGCAGTGAAAGCCTCGGATGCGATGACGAAGATCGTCAACCGCATCTATGCGTTTGCCGGCCTGTCGTTTGCCGAGGATACGCAGAACCAGAACGCCCAAAGCCTGATGGGGCGGGTGCAACAGTTCGTGGCGGAGATGCAGAACCGCACGTTG
>CAYPCK010000590.1:0-1691 GCA_964409185.1 uncultured Anaerolinea sp.
CGGGCAGATCGAGATCACCGGCGGCGCGCCGACTGGGCAGGCGCTCGAAGGCTCGTCGGGTGTGGGGATGAACTTCAAAAGCCAACGGGTCGGCGACTAGCTGGAGGTTCGGGTGGAGGCGGGACCCTCGGTCATTCCGTTCATCGGTCCCTCGAGCGGCGTCTGGCGCTATCGTCTTTCTCAAGAGGTGCCCGTTACCGTGGAGATCGAATCGGGCGCGAGCAAACAGGATGTCAATTTGAAGGAAGTGCAAGCGACTCGCATCGAGTTGGAGACGGGCGCCAGCGCAACGGATTTGACCCTGCCCGCGCGCGGCGCTTCTTTTCTCGACGTGGAGGCTGGCGCAGCTTCGGTCAACATTCGCGTCCCCGAAGCGACCGCGGCGCGCATCCGCGTCAAGGAGGGTGTAACAGCCCTCCACGTGGACCGGAACCGCTTCCCTGAAACCGGCACGGGGTTTTATCAATCGCCGAATTTTGAATCCGCGCAAGACCGCGCCGAGATCACCGTCGAAGCGGGTATGGGTTCGATTACCATTAACTAACATCATGCGCAGTAGGAACCTTGATTGTTCCGCTGATTAGGCTGCTGAAGCTTCTACTACGAAGCAGTTCAAAAGGAGAATCAAATGAAACGATACGACCCTCGATTGTGGATCGGTGTTTTGATGGTCTTCGGCGGGGTGCTGATCATACTCGAGAACCTCAACATCATCTCGGATGTCGGCGATATTTTTTGGGGCGTAATTTGGGGTTTGGTAGGCGCGTTCTTTTTGTGGATGCTCCTGCACGATCGTAACAACTGGTGGGCGGCATTCCCCGCATTCACCCTGCTTGGGCTGGCATTCTCGTCCTTCCTGCCCAACTCGCTGGAAGCCTATGATGGACTTGTCTTCTTCGCCGGAATCAGCCTGGGGTTCTTGTGGGTCTATGTTACAGATACCACTCGCTGGTGGGCGATCATCCCGGCGGGCGTGATGTTGACGCTTGGGTCGCTCTCTGCCCTTGAAGACGCCACCGGAATGGATAACGGCGGGTTCCTCTTCCTTGGTTTGGGACTCACCTTTATCCTGGTCGCCATCCTGCCCGGCGGGCGCGCCAGAAGTTGGGCGTTCATACCGGGAGTTTTGTTGCTCGTCTTCGGCTCGATCCTTGGAACGCCAGCGGTGGGGTTTCTCGAATATGTTTGGCCCGCCGCGTTGATCCTCCTGGGCGGTTATTTCGTGTTGAGGTTTTTCAGGAACCCGGCGTAAAATTTTAGGGGCGGGACGACCCCGCCCCTACTTCATCCCCTGCTCCAGAATCAATTTCACCTGCTCGTGAGCATCCTTCCATCGCGAACCCACCGCGTTGGCGAGGCTGTTCAAAATTTCGGCGCCAGCTTGTGGATGGTCTGCGCAAAACCTGCGAAGTTCGTGACCGTTGATGCGCACCGCATCCAACTCGTTGATCGCGATCGCAGAGGAGGTGTACTTCCCTCTGCCGACCACCGCCGACCACCCGAAGATTCCGCCTTGCTCGATGTGCGAGACAGTAATGGGCACCTCATCGAAGGGCTTGAACAGGATCTCCACGGCTCCCTGCAAGACCATGTATAAATAGTCGGCAGGCGTATCCTGCTGAATGACGTAGATGCCTGATGGGCAATGAAAGGTTTCCATGAGTTTTTCAAACATGATCAGGCTTTCGTTG
>CAYPCK010000591.1:0-1679 GCA_964409185.1 uncultured Anaerolinea sp.
GCGAGTTCAACGCTTCAATCGCAGGGACAGTTGACCGCCGCGCAGGTGGCGGACGCGGCGCGTGCAGGCGACGCGCTCGCTGTTTCGGCGTTCGCGCGCGCGGGGTATTATCTTGGTATCACGGTGGCAAATTACCTCGCCATCTTCGACCCTTCGATCGTGATCTTCGGCGGCGGCGTGTCGCAAGTCGGTGAATTATTATTCAAACCGTTCGAGGAAAGTTTGCGGAAGCACACGTTTCATCCGCATTATCTGGATGATCTTGTCATTGTCAAAGCCGCACTCGGCGACGACGCCGGCCTGCTCGGCGCGCTGGCGCTGGCTCGCATGAAAACGAGGATTGCATGATTCGATTCACGCACGTCAACTTCTTGCCGCCCGATTGGCTGGCTACAAAATGGTGGACTGCCGAAAGGGATGAGAGAAAACCGTCCATTGGCGACCCAGGCTAACCCTGGTATGACGCGTCGTTCTTCATCCAACAATATACTATTACACCTCTCAGCGTGTCACCCTGAGCCGAAGGCGAAGGGTCTCTGCGCACAAACCGGAGATTCTTCGCTTCGCTCAGAATGACACAATATACGAACGGAGTTCACATGAAAAAATTAAATTTACCCGGACCGAAATCCCGGGCGTTGCTCGAACGCGATAAAAAAGTCGTTTCCTCATCCTATCCCCGCGCCTACCCGCTGGTGATGGATCACGGCAAGGGCGTGGAAGTGTGGGATGCCGACGGCAACCGCTTCATTGATTTTATGGCGGGCATTGCCGTGCTATCCACAGGTCACTCGCATCCGAAAGTCGTCAAGGCGGTGAAAGACGCCGCCGAAAACTTCCTGCACATCTCGTCCGATTTCTATCACGAGGGCTGGGTGCGCCTGAGCGAAAAACTCGATGAGATCGCCCCGTTCGAGGAGGGCGCAAAAACGTTCCTCACCAACTCAGGCACCGAAGCGGTCGAGACCGCGATCAAACTGGCGAAATATCACACCAAGCGGCATAACTTCATCGGCTTTTTCGGCGCCTTTCACGGGCGGACAATGGGGTCGGTGTCGTTCACCGCGAGCAAACCGCATTACCACCGCGGGTTTTATCCGCTCATGCCGGGCGTCACCCACGTCCCGTTCCCGGATGAATACCGCCCGATCCTGCACCGCAAAATGGGCGAGGATTACGGCGAAACCTGCGTGCGCTTCATCGAAGAGGAGATCTTCGATCACAACGTTCCCGGCGACGAGATCGCGGGCATTCTCGTCGAACCGATTCAGGGCGAGGGCGGGTATCTCGTCCCACCGGATGGATTCTTCCCCGCCTTGAGGAAGTTATGCGACAAGTACGGCATCCTGCTGATCGTGGACGAAGTGCAGAGCGGGATGGGTCGCACCGGCAAGTGGTGGGCGGTCGAACACTTCGGCGTCGAGCCGGATATTGTCGCTTCGGCAAAGGGAATCGCTTCCGGGCTCCCGCTCGGCGCGTGCATTGCGCGCGAATCGGTGATGACCTGGCCCAAAGGGACGCACGGCAACACCTACGGCGGCAACCCGATCTCGTGCGCCGCGGCACTGGCGACCATCGAACTGCTCGAGGAAAAATACCTCGCCAACGCGGCGGAGGTCGGTCAGTATACGCTCGACGCGCTGGCTGAAATTCAAGCGCGTCATACTACGATGGGCGAC
>CAYPCK010000592.1:0-1662 GCA_964409185.1 uncultured Anaerolinea sp.
TTACCAATGCCATTCCGATGGAAGTCTTCCATGAATTACAGACATACACCATCGCATTCAGCATCCTCGTGCTTACTCTGGGGATGGCAGTTGCGTATTTTGCCTCCCGCTCGATATCGGATCCGGTGACAGACTTGCTGCAGACCTTCGACAAAATCGAAGCGGGGGATCTGTCTTCGCGAGCGCGTGTCAGCGCGACGGATGAACTGGGGATCGTGACCATTCAATTCAACCGGATGGTGACACGCCTCGAAGCGCTCCAGGTCCATCTCGAGCAACAAGTGGCGGAACGGACAAAACAACTCTCTGCCACCAACGAGGTCGGCCGGGTGGCAGCCTCCACACTCGACCCGACAAAAATGCTTTCGAGTATCGTCAATTTATTCAGCGAGAAGTTCGAATACTATTTTGCGGCGGTATATCTGCTCGACCCCAGCGAAAAATGGGCTGAAATTAAGGAAGCCAGCGGTGATGCGGGAAAACTCCTGCTCCGCAATCATTACCGTGTAGATGTTTCCGGGAACAATATGATCGGTCTTGCAATCCGCGACCGCGCGCCAAAATCCTACCCGCACACCTGGAGCGAAAAGTCGCACTCGAACCTGCCAGTGCTCCCCTACACGCGCTCGGAAATCGCCCTGCCACTCATATCCAGCGACCGCGTAATCGGTGCGCTCAATCTGCATTCTGTGCGCGAATCGGATTTCGGAGGGGAAATCATCAGCGCCATGCAAAACATGGCAAACCAGGTGGCGATTGCCCTTGAGAATGCCCGATTATTTCAGGATGCGCAACAAAACATCCGCGAGCTGCGCGCGATACAGCAGCAATACCTCCTGACCGGCTGGAGCGGCATCACGACCCAACCCGACGAAATGGAATACGGCGTGGGCGATGAATCGGATGGCAAAGCGAGGCAGATCGAAATTCCCATCAGCCTGCGCGATCAAGTCCTCGGGCAGATCCGCCTCGAAAGCCCGAATGAATGGTCGCCCGATCACGAATCGCTGGTGAATGCCGTTGCCACACAAGCCGCCGTGGCTCTCGAGAATGCTCGGCTGGTGAGCGAATCCCGCCAGATTGCGTTACGCGAACGAATGCTGGCTGAGATCAACTCAAAAATCTGGGCATCGACAACCGTGGAAGGGGTCATGCAAACCGTGGTGAAAGAGCTGGGCAGGCGCTACGACGCCTCCCGCGCCACCATCGAACTCACTCTGGACGATTCTCAATAACCATGGATATCCGCCGCTACCCAACTTTAAGAATTCGGATCGCCATTGTATTGATCATATTGGCGGCGATTTCCACAGCCGCATTGACATACCTCCTGTACATCAACTTTCGCGTGGAACAGAGAAACAGCCTGCGTCACCGGTTGGAGGTTATAACGACCCTGGCGGGGTTACAACAGGACGGCGATCTTTTATTGCAAGTCAGGGCTTCTCACGACGACCCGTTCGATCAAATCAATGCGCAAAACGTCCTTATTAAACAATCTGACCCGGATTTGATCTATGTCTACGTAATGCGTAAAGATGAACGCGGTATTTATTTCGTTGTTGACGCCGGACTACCGGGGGATGAAGGCATTGCGGCATTCGAAGAGGTATATGACGATGCGGGTCCTACTTTGGCGGAAAACTTCGATACTCTGGATCG
>CAYPCK010000593.1:0-1649 GCA_964409185.1 uncultured Anaerolinea sp.
AGCCGTC
The DNA here is from genome assembly GCA_964409185.1 of uncultured Anaerolinea sp. Lineage (GTDB taxonomy): Bacteria > Chloroflexota > Anaerolineae > Anaerolineales > Villigracilaceae > Defluviilinea. The sequence goes on from CAYPCK010000593.1 coordinate 8, forward strand.
CGATCGCCTATCCTCCAACGGAATTGGTATTTCCTCCTGGCGAGGAGTTTTGGCATACTGTGGTCAAGTGGGATACGTCGCTTCCCTTCAACTTTGCGCGTGTTACTGACTCCGAGTTGGTCTCGCGTTTGCAAGATATTGGTATTCGCATGTACAAAGCGATCGGCGCGGTGAGTTACGGGCGATGTGATGTGCGGATGAATCAACAGGGTGAGATGTTCATCCTTGAAATTAATCCGAACCCCGCGATCATGCTTCGCCCCGAGGAGTTTGGTCCTGCTGACTTTATGATCTTATACGACCCGGGTGGATATAAAGTATTTTTCGACCGGATGTTCCGTGTTGCAAAACTGCGTCAACAGATGCGCGCCGATGCAAGCTGAGATCCCATGCGTGTCTGCCTTCTGACCGACGAAAAGATCGAAGACTTTAACCCTGCAGTATATTTTCAAAACCTGGATTGGGAATATGTGACTGTCCATGCCCCGATCGTCAGTTTTGTCGAGGAATTATCCCGCAGGGCTGGGTTTGACATGTACCTGAATATTTACGAGGGGATCGATGACCAAGAAAATTCGGGATCGCGCTTCGTGAAGTTGCTGGCGGAGCATCACCTCCCCTTTACGGGCGCGGAGCCGGTGTTTTATGACATCACACGCGAAGCCATGCAGGATGCGGCGGAGCGACATGGGTTGAATTTTGCGAGGGGTTTTCACGCCAATGCTTCGAGCGATCTTGCGCCCGCTGGGCGATTAACTTTTCCGCTGATCGTAAAACACCCGAATAGTTTTGCCAGCGTGGGGTTGACCCAAGAATCGCGGGTGCTGGATTTCGAGCAATTAACTCGGCAGTTCGAGCGGATGTCTCGCGAGTATGGTTCGGCGCGAATCGAGGAGTTCGTCGAAGGACGCGAGTTTTCATGTCTTGTAGTCGAAAACGCGGATGATCCGGATTCGCCGTTCGTTTACCCGCCCGCCGAGGTGCAATTCCCAGAAGGGGAAACCTTTCTGCATGAAGCCGCCAAGTGGTATAGCTGGGATATTTTCGTTGTGCCGTTACAGGATGAAAACCTTGCCAGCCGAATTCAGGATGTTGCCCGGCGATTTTTCATTGCCGTAGAAGGGAACGGGTATGCGCGGGTGGATATGCGGGTGAGACCGAACGGCGAAATCGTGATTATCGAAATCAACCCCAATTGTGGAATTTTATATTATGGACCCGACGATCGCAGTCACGCCGACCTTCCGATCTCATGGGATAAGGACGGTCACGACGGTTTTCTTGATCGCATATTTCGCGCCGCGATCAAGAGGCAGGCAGGGAGAGTGAAAAAATCCCGCTGAGCCCTGTAGGCTGCGGGATTTTCTGGCGGCGTTATTGGTTAGCGGCGGGACGAATTCCAGCACAGGTTTGGATCGCCGTCGTCCCATTCCCGCGCGGTGTTGACGAAGTTCGCGTTGAGGGGGTATTTTCCATCACGGGCTTTCCAGTTGTATCGTTCTAATCTCCTCGTATTTTTGCAGAGTATCGGCGAGCAGGTCCGATCCCTGCCCCGTCAGTGTCAGTTCAAAAAACGCGAGCAAACAGTCATTCACGATCTTCGTTACCCGTGTCCCCTGGATCGGGCCTTTCAAGCCCAGTT
>CAYPCK010000594.1:0-1649 GCA_964409185.1 uncultured Anaerolinea sp.
AATGCAAGGATTTGATGTGGATGTGGCTATCGCCATCGGCGACGGGCTTGGCGTGGAAACCTGCTTCGCCACCCCCTCGTGGGACACGATCACTGCCGGTTCGTGGGCTGACAATTGGGATGTAAGCGTTGGCTCCATGACGATCACCACCACCCGCCAGGAAGTCCTGGACTTCAGCGTCCCCTATTATTACACCCCGGCGGTCGTGGCTGTTCGAGCCGATGCCGGAATTTCCTCCCTCGCCGACCTTGAGGGACAGTCGCTGTGCGCCGGCACCGCCACCACCTACGAATCGTGGTTGAACCACGATATGGCTGGCTTGGGTCTGCCGGAGTCGTCCATCTACGCAGAGGCTCCGAATGTGACCGTCATTCCGCTCGAAACCGACCAGGAATGCGCCCAGGCGATCGCTTCCGGACGCGAAGACTTTGTCGGCTATGTGACCTCTGAAACCGTTGTGGACGCGAACATCGCCGAAGGCTTCCCGGTTGTGAAGGTTGGTTCGGCGGTGTACTCCGAGGATCTTGCCGCCGCGTTGGATAAGTCCTCCACCCTGCCGACCGCCACCCTGCTCGCCGAGATCAATCGCATTTTCACCGAAATGCATGCGGACGGCACACTCTCTGAACTCTCGTTGAAATGGTTCGAACTCGACCTGACGCAAGCTCCCAATTAACACCTTCATTGAACAAGGGAAGCGGCATTGCGCCGCTTCTCTTGTTTTTTAGATGACAGGTTCGTGTCAAAAACCGCTTCAAAAATCTGAGTCAAGTATCATCCATTGGGTAAACGCATGGAAACCTCCCTGCCCGTAAAATCGCAAGCCGAACTCCTGGTGGAAGCGCACCAGAGGAAACAACGCCAATTCCGCGCGGGTGTCGGCGGGACGTGGGGTATTTTATTGCTGGTGTTGGTCTTTTTCTTCAGCGGGCAATCCGTCCTTGGTTTTGAAACCATCAAGCTGGATACCGAGTTCATGCAAAAAAACCTCGGGTTCATTGGCTCAGGTCTTGGGGAAACGCTACTGGTCTCATCCTTATCCATTCTCCTGGCGATCCTCCTCGCCTTGCTCGCGGCGCTGGGGCGCCTTTCTACCTTTCCTCCCATTTATGCTTTGAGCACGTTTTACGTCTCGCTGATTCGCGGGACTCCGCTATATCTTCAAATTTTCTTTTTCTTCCTTGCCCTGCCCCAACTTGGGATTCGCCTGAGCGGGCTATTTGCCGGCGTGCTTGCCCTGGGGCTAAACTACGGCGCATACATGAGCGAGACCTTTCGCGCCGGGCTGGCATCTGTCAGCAAGGGACAGCGCGAAGCCGCCGCCGCGCTGGGAATGACGCCCGGTCAAACCATGCGCCGCATCGTCCTGCCTCAGGCGTTGCGGTTCGCCATCCCACCAATGGGAAACGACTTTATTTCGATGACCAAAGATTCGGCGCTCGTCTCCGCCACCGGGTTTGTTCACGAAGTCATGTGGAGAGCAACACGCGTCGGGCGGGCACAATTCAATAATCTCGAAGCGCTTTTGATGGCCGCCGTTTTCTACTGGGGCATGACGTTGATCCTGACGTTTTTCCAAAGCCGTCTCGAGGCGCGGCTCGCCAGGGGAGACCGGTGACATGACACCCATTGTCCGCGTTTCACACCTC
>CAYPCK010000595.1:0-1648 GCA_964409185.1 uncultured Anaerolinea sp.
TATCTGATCATCATTTAATAACACCCGCCAATCGCTGCCGAAATCGTTTTTTATCCTCTCCAACAGGGTGTTGTCCAAAGGAATTCCGATTTCGACGCACCCTACATATGTACCGCGATACTGGATGGGCGCTGCCCCGACGATGATCAACCCGGACGCTTTTACTTCAAGACCTGAAGCCGGAGCGTTCTCCACATTCACGAAAGCGACAACCGCATCCGGCGGGGAAGCGCTTGTGGACGCATCGGCTGAATGCAGGAGCGTTCCATTTGGAAGATAGAACTGATACACAACTGTATCCAAAGCAGTGAACAATGCCTGTGCCGCCTGCGCCAGCTCGTCTTCGTTGCCCTGCGCCAACGCCTCTTGTATGGACGGCTGACCCGCGATTTGCGCCGCCAGCGATAATGCGAGCTCCTGCTGGTTTGCGATCGCTGCGTTGAACGCGAGGATTAACGAATGAAGGGATTCCTCCTCCGACTCGTGAGAAGCATCGTGTAGACTTGAGTAAAAATACGCAAACAAACCTCCGAGCAGGAGGGCAAGTATGACCACCGCAGGCGCAAGTAATTTCCTGGTGAGGATCATGAACTGGTCCTCCGCAACGGTTGCCTGAGAGGAGATGAAGTCGCCGCCGCAGATTCGGAGGATTGCGTCAACACGACGGTCGCCTCCTCCACGCCGGGGATCTGTCCCAACTCGCGGGCAGCGGTTTGCAACAGCGAGTCGATATCGAGCGCCTGGCTAAATCGAAAGGCGAGTCCGCCGACCAGTTGCTCTTGTTTCGCGCGCGTCGTAGCTTCATCGAGCAGGCGAATATTCTCGATTGCCAACCCAGCCTGAGTTGCGACTTCTTCGATGAGATCCTGGTCAGGCTGGTTCCATGGGGCAAGGTCTTTTTTCGTAACCGTGACGGTTCCGATTTTTTGGCCGCGCAACAACACAGGAACACCGACGCTATTCCCCGTGATGACATCGCCGGATTTTTCCGCGCGAAGACCCAGCGGGGTATAGGTGACGACGCGTGGTTTTTCCTTCAATTTTTGATGCCACGCATCTCTCGTCCGTGCGGTTGTTACCGCCTCCAGTTGCAGGAGCGCCGCCTGCGATTCCTCCAATAGGTGGGCGTTATCGATGGCTACAGCGAGTTGGTCTGCTAGTGTTTCGAATACATCCAAGTCCTGTGTGGTGAATGCGGAGGGTTTGTCAGACTGAATATCCAGGATGCCGAGCAGGCGGCCTCGGACAAGCAAAGGCACTGCGATTTCTGAGCGGGTCAACGGCAGGTCAGGGTTGTTGAAAATGGTGGCGTCAGTCCCGATATCGGCAAGGATCTTCGGCTTTTTCGTTTCCGCAACGTAATTCACAAGTCCCTGCATGCCTGGCCGCAACGCTTTCTCATCCATCATCATGCGGCTACCGCCCTCAGACGAAGCAGCACGGAGTGTAATCTTATCGCCGGCGTCATTGATCAGATAAACGCCGGTATGGTAATAACCAAATTGGTCCGAGACCAACTCCACAAACCTCTCGAGCAGGCGCGATACATCCTGCACCTCGGCGGCTTGACGCGCGATGTAGGATGCGGCGCGGAGTTGAGTGGTCCGGCGAGTAATGGCTTCTGTGCGCTCTTCGACTCTTCGCTCCA
>CAYPCK010000596.1:0-1647 GCA_964409185.1 uncultured Anaerolinea sp.
TTCGTCGAACTTCGCCGTATCCATGGTGACGTGGCCACGTAGGGCCGGTTTTCCAACCGGCCCATTGTCCGACTGTGGGCCGGTTGGAAAACCGGCCCTACCGGCATGGCGGAGAAATCAGCGGGGAGGTTCCCGGCAAGGCGGAAGGTGTTGCAGTGGACGATGTCGGCGCACCGCGAAGCCGAACACGCGGAACTGCCATCCTATGCGCGCCGGCACTGGCTGAAGGAAATTGATCATCGCCGGGCGCGGCTGGAGCGTAAAGTCGGTATATAATGGGCGCATTCCCGCGGATGGAGGAGCCATGGATATTTCTGTATCAAAACAAACGGGGCGTGTGGAAGTGACCGTGCTGGGGTTGAACGGTCAACTGGATGGTCAGAATTTTCAGCAGTTGATCGACAAGGCGAAGGAGTTGTATGCCGCCGGCGCCCGCGATTTTTTGATGGACCTGGGCGGTTTGTCCTATATTTCCAGCGCGGGGTTGGTGGCGGTCCACAGCATTGCCCTGCTGGTGCGGGGCGAGCAAATGCCGGATACCGAATCGGGCTGGTCGGCGTACCGTTCGATGGGAAAAGCCGGCGAAGCCGGCAAACAACAGCACATCAAGTTATTGAACCCCGGCGAGCAGATCAAAAGCGTTTTGGAAATGGTCGGGTTCGATAATGTGTTCGAGATTTATTCAAGCCTCGATGAGGCTGTGAAGTCGTTCTAACGCGCCAGCGATGTGGGGCGTCTCACATCGCTTTTGATTTAAACGGAGGCTTTGAAATCTGGCATGAACCTGTTGATCGCCGTTATTCTGGTGGGAGTGATTGCGTACGAATTGTATGGCGGGGTCATACCCGTGCGCTATGGCGCGACCACCAGCCGGGCGCATTCGATATCGCGAAGCGACAAGCCGTTCCAATTTTGGGCATGGGTGGTAATTCAAGCGGTGTTTGCCCTGTTGTTCGGGTTCGGAATCATCAAGTTGTAATTCGAGGAGAGAACATGAAACGCAGTAGCCTTGGCAACGGGTTCGTTATTTTTCTCGTATTCCTGACCGTGGTGGTATGGCTGGTCTTTCCGCCGGTGAACGAGGGACAGGAGAATTTCACGCGCCAGTATGCGGGCGAGATTATCGGGTCGGTGAACATCGTGTTGATGGCGGTCTCGCTGTTCATTGCCACGCGCCCCAAATGGGCGGAGCCGTTCTTCGGCGGGCTGGACAAGATGTACGTCACGCACCGGCACACTTCCACCGCCGCGCTGTTGTTGATCTTTGTCCACGTGTTGACGGTGCCGATCACGTTGAGCGGCTGGGCGGTGGGGAATTACCTGGGCGTTGCCGCCTTCGTGGGACTCGTTTCGATTGCACTGGTCAGCCTCGCGCCGCGCATCCCCTTCCTCAACAAGATCACAGGCGGCACCTACGAAGGCTGGAAGAATCTCAAGAAATATATCGGCATCTTTTTCATCCTTGCCTTCATCCATTCGTTGACCATCAGCCATCCGCTCGACGCGTTCATCGCCATCAACTTCGTGCAGGTCTTTTTCATCATCGGCGCGGTTTCGTATCTGTACACCGAACTGTTCGGCGGACTGTTCCGAAAATACGTTCGCTACACGGTGGAGGCGGTCAACCACCCGAACGGTTCGACCACC
>CAYPCK010000597.1:0-1646 GCA_964409185.1 uncultured Anaerolinea sp.
CGTCGCACTCCTCCGATTTTGTTGGCAGGTCGCCCCCGCGCTCGTCATCAAAAGTTTATTCGACATGCTCACGGGCGCGGCACAACTCAACTTCGGCATCTGGGCGATCGTCGCGTTCCTGCTTGCCGCGTGGCTTGGGCGCGTCGTCGCCAGCTACGGTTTTTACTACGCCGATGTGCCGATCTTTTCGGACATGAACACGCTGTTGCGGAAAAATCTACTCACGCACATTCTCAAACGCCCCGGCGCGTCGCAACTCCCTGATTCGCCGGGCGAGGCGGTGAGCCGCTTCAAGACCGACGTGGACCAGATTCCCCTGTTCGTGATTCTCGTCAACGACATTGTGGTCGGCGTGCTCATCATCGCCTATTCGATCTTCCTGATGACTCAGATCAGCGTCTCGGTCACCGTCATGGCGTTGATTCCGCTCGTCATCGTCGGCATTATCGCCAACATCGCCACCAAGCGCATCGAACATTATCGCCGCGTCTCGCGCCAGGCGGCGGGCAGGGTCTCTGGATTCATCGGCGAATTTTTCGGCGCAGTCCAAGCGGTCAAAGTTGCCAACGCGGAAAAGAACGTCATTGCCCACTTTCACAAGATCAACGACGAACGCCGCGTGCTCACCGTCCGCGAAAAATTGTTCGACGACATTCTCGGCTCGATCTATCGTAACACGTCCACGCTTGGCACAGGCGTCATCCTCGTCCTCGTCGGTCAATCCATGCGCACGGGGGGCTTCACGCTCGGTGATTTTTCGCTCTTCGTCTACCTGCTCAACTCGATGGGCGATCTCACCACCTTCGGCGGCATGTTGTGGGCGCGGTACAAGCAACTCGATGTTTCTGTCAAACGCATGTACCACCTGATGGAAAACGCCCCGCTCAATGCGCTCGTCGAACACAGCCCGGTGGAATTCTCCGCGCCCCTGCCCAACGTGCCCTACGCGACGAAAACCGCCTCAGACCGACTGACCGAACTGGTCGCTGACCATTTGACCTTTCACTACCCAAGCTCATCCAACGGCATCGAGGATGTTTCGTTGACCGTCAAGCGCGGCTCGCTGACCGTCATCACCGGGCGCATCGGCTCCGGCAAGACAACGTTACTCCGCGCCTTGCTTGGGTTGCTCCCGGCCGAGTCAGGCGAGATAAAATGGAATGGCAGGATTATCGAAGATGCAGGCAACTTCTTCATCCCGCCGCGCGTTGCATACACCGCGCAGGTGCCGCGCCTGTTCAGCAATACCCTGCGGGACAACATCCTGCTCGGCATGAACAAAAGCGACGAGGAAATTTACGAAGCGGCAAAACTCGCCGTGATGGACCGCGACCTCGAACAACTGGACGACGACCTCGAAACGATGGTCGGCGCGCGCGGCGTCAAACTCTCGGGCGGACAAATGCAACGCACTGCCGCGGCGCGCATGTTCATCCGCGAGCCTGAGCTCGTTGTGTTCGACGACCTCTACAGCGCATTGGACGTGGACACCTAAAGCCAACTCTGGGAGCGGATTTTTGAATCAGGCAAAGAAATGACTTGTTTAGTCGTATCCCATCGCCGCCCGTTGCTGCGCCGCGCCGATCACATCATCGTGCTGAAGGATGGAAAAGTCGAATCAGCAGGGACGCTCGACGAACTGCTTG
>CAYPCK010000598.1:0-1644 GCA_964409185.1 uncultured Anaerolinea sp.
GATTCTCCTTCGCCTTCTGCAGTGCGGCGCGCACGTCGGGCGGCACATTCGGTTCGAACGAGGGCAACGCGGTCAGCGCGATCGGCGTGTCGACGATGGACGCGCTCAAGGAGGTCGGTTCAACGAAGGCGGTGGCAGTTGGGACGATGGCTGTGGGTTGTTGCCCGAGGAAACGCAGGAATAATCGGTTTTGACGCGCGGCATACAAGCCGGCGGCGCAGACGACGAGAAGCAACACGACACCCACCCAGACGAAAGGCGAACGCTTCTTTTTAACTTTTGGAGTTGGTTCAACAGACTGGGCTTTTGCCGCCATTTTCGTCGGCTCAGCCGTCGCTTTCATTCGCGTTTTATCCGCCGGGGAAGGCACAGCCGACTTGGCGATCGTCACCGAGGTGCCCTGCATGGGAACACCAGCCTCATTCCACGCCGCCTTGAAAGCGGCGACCAAATCGCCAACCGTTTCGTAGCGGTCTGCCCGCTCCTTCGCCAGCGCCTTCAACAACACGCGCTGGACCGGCTCCGGCACGCCTGGGTTGATCGTCTGCGGAAGAGGCAGAGGCGTGTAAATGTGATCGTGGATGATCGAAAACGGCGTATCCGCGCTGAACGGGACCTGCCCCACCACCATCTCGTACAGCATCACCGCGAACGAATAAATATCTGTCCCCGCGTCGAGGTCCTTCTTGCCCATCGCCTGCTCGGGCGAGATATATTGCGGCGTGCCCATGATCATATCTGAAGAGAGTGTCGATTCGCCGGATTGGGCAATGCGCGCCAAGCCAAAGTCCGCAAGGTACATCTCCCCGTCGGGCGTTACAAGCACATTCGACGGTTTGATGTCTCGGTGCAGGATGCCCTGTTTGTGGGCATACCCAAGCGCGGAACCGACTGAATCGACGACCTTTTCGATCTCGGTAGAGGACAGTGGACCCTTGTTAAGCCTTGCCTTGAGCGTATCCCCCTCGATGTATTTCATCACCAGATACGGGCGTCCCTCATGCTGGGCGTAATCATAGACGGGCACGATATACGGATGTTCGAGCCTCGCCACCACGCGCGCCTCGCGTTGGAAGCGGGTCGCAAACGTAACATCCTCGCCGAACGCGGGATGCAAGGCTTTGAGCGCCACGTAGCGGTCCAGCGAGGCGTGATAGGCTTTGTACACGGTCGCCATCCCGCCCTGCCCCAACTGCTCGATGATCTTGTACGGTCCGATGTTATCGCCGACATTGAAGGACATAAAGAACTCCGTTGCGATTTCCCCGATTATAGCCGAGCGGCGTTAATTGGAGTTTGCCGTTCTGTAAATTGTTGGGAAATTGAAATTAAGACCTTACAGGTCTTCGAGACCTGTGAGGTTTATTGAACTTATTTATCCATCAATGCCGCGACGCCGGGTAATTCCTTCCCCTCCAAAAATTCCAGCGACGCGCCGCCGCCCGTCGAGACATGCGTCATTTGTTTTGCCACGCCCGCTTTTTTGACCGCGCTTGCGGAATCGCCACCGCCGATCACTGTGACCGCTTTGGAATCCGCCAACATACGCGCCAGCGCGAATGTCCCTTCGGCGAACTTGGACATCTCGAAGACGCCGACGGGTCCATTCCACACAATTAATCTGGCTCCGTTTAACGCGGCTTG
>CAYPCK010000599.1:0-1636 GCA_964409185.1 uncultured Anaerolinea sp.
AACCTCATCAATGAATTTGCGTAGGAGAACGTACATGAAAAACCGCATCCCGCCCTGGATTTTGGGATTACTCGGAATCCTTTTACTGATTCTCATCCCGGTCTTGTACTTCCTCCCCCGTGCAAACCAGCCCTCCACCAATCCTCGGGATTATCTGCCCACAAAACTTATCCACGTGGATCACAAGGATATCGTCAACGGCGAGTTCACTACGGGCCAGGATGTGACGCGCGCCTGTCTTGAATGCCATGAGGATGCCTCCGCCCAGGTCATGACAACCACCCATTGGACTTGGGAGTCCAAACCCGTCAACGTACCCTGGCGCGATGAAGAGGTAACCATCGGGAAGATCAATCAGATCAATAATTTCTGCATCGGATCGCAGGGGAACGAAATTCGGTGCGTCGCCTGCCATACTGGTTACGGCTGGGAACAAGGCAGGGAAAGTGCACTCTCGAGTTCTGAAAATGTGGATTGTCTCGCCTGCCATGCAGACATGAATATCTACACAAAAGGACCGTACGGAAACCCCGCCACTGGCGTCGATTTACTCGCCGCGGCGCGGTCTGCACGTGCGCCGACGCGCGAGAACTGCGGCAAGTGCCATTTCGATGGCGGTGGCGGCAACGGAGTCAAACACGGCGACCTTGATGAAAGCCTGTATTTCCCGTCGGAGAATAACGACGTCCACATGGGCGGCGACCTTAATTTGCTCTGCACCGACTGTCATTGGACTCAAGATCACCAAATTCTCGGGCGTCTCCTCCCGGACAACTACACCATTGATCCACAGGAGCAGGTTTCTTGCGAACAATGCCACGTAAATCAACAACACGATGATGAACGCGTCAACACACACCTCGCCTCCGTCGCCTGCCAGACTTGTCACATCCCTGCACTTGCCACCGAAGACCCGACCAAAGTGTTCTGGGATTGGTCGCAAGCAGGCCAGGAAGGGCGCGAGGACGACCACTTTACTTATCTCAAGATCAAAGGCGAGTTTATTTACGATAAAAATTTCGCCCCGACCTATCTGTGGTTCAACGGCAATAACGAATACCGCTATCTACTCGGCGATACGATCGACCCGAACGGCATCACTTACATCAACAAACCTGCCGGCAACATCGACGACCCCACCGCAAAAATTGCGCCATTCAAATTGCACGTGGCAAAACAACCCTACGACGCCATCTATAACTACCTCCTGCAACCGATCACTGCAGGCGAAGGAGGCTTCTGGCAGGTGTTCGATTGGAATGCCGCATTTGAATTAGCGGTCCCGATCACCGGGCTGGAATATAGCGGCGAGTACGGCTTCGCCACCACATACATGTTCATCCCCAGTACCCACATGGTTCAGCCGGCGGAACACGCCCTGCAATGTGAAGCCTGTCATGGCGAGAGCGGGCGCATGGATTGGTCTGCCCTCGGCTATCCCGGCGATCCGATCGAATGGGGCGGAAGGGACAAGTAACATGAAACGATACATCCTCCGCATTGCTGGATTGCTGGTCATCACACTCGCGCTTGGAATCAGTTCGGCTCTTGCCCAACCTAAACCTGTTCCAGCCCTACAAGCCTCTCCCCTGCACCCACCGTTTGCTCTGCTCGATCTAAACGGATTCAACGTGCT
>CAYPCK010000600.1:0-1633 GCA_964409185.1 uncultured Anaerolinea sp.
CGTGGTCGGGCTTGTACACGGTTTGGGCGAACATTCCGGTCGCTACGCACACGTTGGCGCGGCATACACAAAGGCCGGCTACGCACTGACGAGTTTTGATCTGCGGGGTCATGGCAGGTCCGGCGGCAGTCGCGGGCACTTTCCGTCGTTGGATGCGGTCATGCGGGATATCCGTCAATTCTTCGCGCAGATTGGTCAACGTTACCCGGGCAAGCCGCAATTTTTATACGGGCACAGCCTCGGAGGATTGCTTGCGCTTGCTTACTCGCTTCGATTTAGGGAAGGACTTAAAGGCGCCATCGTCACCGGTCCCGGCTTGCGGTCCGCGTTGCAGGAGCAAAAAGCAAAACTCGCCATGGTCAATATGTTGGGACCTCTCCTCCCCACGCTGACTGTGCCCAGCGGGTTGGAAACTGCCGCGATCTCGCGAGACCCGCAGGTAGTCGAAAAATACCGACAGGATCCGTACGTCCATGACAAAACCAGCCTGGGGCTGGGTAAATCCGGGCTGGAAGCCATCGCTTACTGTTTTGCCCACGCCGCGGAGTACCCCATCCCTTTGTTGTTGATGCACGGCGCGGCGGATACGATCACCTACCCCAGCGGGAGTGAAGCCTTTGCCGACCTCGCGAAAACATCGAACCGCGATATCACGGTGAAACTATGGAGCGGTTTGTATCACGAGATCCACAACGAGCCGGAACAGGCGGAGGTCTTCAAGACCGGGATCGAATGGCTGAGCCGTCATTTGTAATAATGGGGAATTCTGATGAATACGACCTGAAGCGGGTTTGATTAGCATCCACTCACCCGTTCCTAGACAAAACCCGGCGCGCATGGGAAAATTCGCGCCGAATTCACTTTTATGAAGGAGTTTTCATGAACGCCGAAAAGAAAAGCAAGCGCCAGTTGCGGCGCGAGCAGCTGAGCAAACAAAACACACGCAACCGCCTTCTCATCGGGGGCATCATCACCCTCGTGGCGGCATTTTTTCTCTACGCCATTCTCAAGCCCATCCTCACTCCCATTGCAGAAGTGGTGGCGGTGGAGTCGCGGGAACGCTACATGGCAAACGGCGCGTCGATGGGCGACCCAAATGCGCCGATCCAGATGACCGAGTATTCCGACTTCCAGTGCCCGTACTGTAAACGTCACTATCTCGAAGTGGAACCGCTTCTTGAACAATATTACATTGATACCGGCAAAGTGTTCTTCACCTACCGTTCGGCGGGGAATTTCGTCAGCCAGAATATCGGCGGCGCCAACACCGAGTCGGCAGATGCCGCCGAAGCGGCATATTGCGCGGCGGACCAGGGCAAGTTCTGGCAGATGCACGACGCGCTCTTCGAAAATAACCGCGACGTGGAAAATCAGGGCTCGTTCTTCCCGCCCCGTCTTTCTAAAATTGCCGCCGTGGCTGGGCTGGATGTCGCCCAGTTCGAAGAGTGCTTCGATGATGGAAAGTATGAAGACCGCGTGACGCAAGACCTGACCGATGCCAACGCGGCTGGACTGCAAGGCACGCCGTACTTTGTTATTACCTATATCTCCAACGGCGAGACGAAGACCACAGTTTTGAACGGCGCCCAACCCTTCAGCGAATTCCAGAACGCGCTGGAGGCGATCCTCAACG
>CAYPCK010000601.1:0-1627 GCA_964409185.1 uncultured Anaerolinea sp.
AAGTTTCAGCGCGCTCTCGGCAAACGTTGGCGAGGCGCAGGTCAATTACGGGCTGTTCATCCAATCTGTCATCGATTTCCTCATCATCGCCTTCGTCATCTTTCTCATTATCCGCACGATGAACAAGATGAAGAAACGACCCGCGCCCGCCGACCCCACCACCAAGGAATGCCCGTACTGTTTCACCACCATTCCCATCAAGGCGCATCGCTGCCCGAACTGCACGTCGCAATTGTAGACAGGTACATACGTAGACACGGAAACACGTCCCGCAGGTTTTATCCTGAGCGAAGGCAAAGGATCACATGTTGCGGGGCGTTTATCTTTCCACTTTCGTCCTTCCACCATCCTAGTTCAACACTTGACATTCGACCTTTGACCTTCAACTTTCAACCCTCCAATGGATTTTCTCGATAATCTAAATAAAGAACAACGCCTCGCCGTCACCGCGGGGAACGGTCCCATACTGGTGGTGGCAGGTCCAGGGTCCGGAAAGACGCGGGTACTGACCCAGCGCATCGCGTATCTCATCGCGGAGGAGGGAGTCCGCCCGTGGCAAATTCTCGCCGTCACGTTTACAAACAAAGCCGCCAAAGAAATGCAGGAGCGCGTCAAGAAACTTCTGCCAGACCAAGCCACCGAGGGGATCATGCTCGGCACGTTCCACTCCATCTGCGCGCGGATTTTGCGCCGCGAGGCGGATCATTTGCCCATCGAATCGAATTTCGTCATCTTCGACTCCGACGACCAGGAACGCATCGTCAAGAACGTCATCCGTGAATTGAACATCAACGAAAAGTTGTACCGCCCCGCCAGCGTGCATGCCGCGATCTCGCGCGCCAAGAACGAACTCATCCCCGCCGACGATTACCCCACACTCACCTATCGCGACGAAGTGGTGAAACGCGTGTACGCCGAATACCAAAAGCGACTCATCGCCAGCAACGCCGTGGATTTCGACGACATCCTCGTCTACACGGCGCGACTGCTCGAAGAGAACCCGTCGGTGCGGGATAAATATGCACAGCGTTTTCGCCATGTGCTGGTGGATGAATTTCAGGACACAAACCTGGCGCAATACGCGCTTGTCAAACATCTGGCATCGTTCAACAAAAACATTTTTTGCGTCGGAGATCCGGACCAATCCATTTACGCCTGGCGCGGCGCGGACTACCGCAACATCCACCGCTTCGATCAGGACTTCCCCGACGCGCAGACAATTTTGCTCGAACAAAATTACCGCTCGCGGCAAAATATCCTAGATGCCGCCACCGGCGTGATTGACCGCGCCCGCAACCGTAAAAAGAAACAACTGTACAGCGACCGCGGCGACGGCGAAAAAATCTTCTTCTACGAAGCGCCCGACGACTACGCGGAGGCTTCCTTCGTCGTTGACAGCATCGCCCAACTCGTCGCCTCGCGGCAATTCGAGCCGGGCGATTGCGCCGTGATGTATCGCACCAACGCCATGTCGCGCCTGATCGAAGAAGCCTTCCTGCAAGCGCGACTCCCCTATCGTCTCGTCGGCGCGCAGAGATTCTATGGACGCCGCGAGGTGAAGGACCTGATCGCCTTCCTGCGCCTCGTCCACAACCCCGCCGACGAAGCCAGCCTCGACCGCGTCATC
>CAYPCK010000602.1:0-1617 GCA_964409185.1 uncultured Anaerolinea sp.
CCCCATTTACAAGAAAAACATTGGGCGGGGAAACCCCGCCCCTACGAATAATGAAATGAAAAAACACCTCCCGACCCTGCTCGATTATTTCCTCATCATCCTCGCCGCGTTCATCCAGGCGTTCTCGTTGCGCGTGTTCTTCGTCCCGGCGAACCTCGCCTCCGGCGGCGTGAGCGGAATTTCGCAACTCATCAACCACTTTACCGGCTGGTCTCTCGGCTTGATGATCCTCATCGGCAACATTCCGCTTTTCATTTTGGGCTGGCGCTTCCTCGGCGGTCATCGCTTCGCCCTGCGGACGGCGGTCGCGGTCTTCACCTATTCCGCGTTCACCGACCTGTTGTTGCGCACCCCGTTGTTCGGCGCGAACGGCGCGGCGACAGCGTTGATCAACGATCTGCAGGGCGACGTGTTCTTGAATACGTTGTACGGCGCCATCGTCAGCGGCATCGGCTATGGGTTGGTCTATCGCGCGCGCGGCACCAGCGGCGGCTCGGATATCCTCGCGCGCATCCTCAACAACTGGCGCGGCATTCCCATCACGCAAAGTTATCTGTTCGTGGATTCCGCCGTCATCCTCGGCGCGGGGTTTGTCTTCGGCTGGAAGCAGGCGCTGTACGCCATGATCGCGTTGTACGTGAGCGGGCTCGTCGCAGAAACCACCCTCGAAGGCGGTATCAGCGTCCGCACGGCGATGATCGTCACGTCCGAGTCCGATTCGATCGCTCATCGCGTGCTGGAGGAACTCCAACGCGGCGTGACCGTCCTCGAAGGCTCGGGCGCGTACACCGGCGCGAACCGTCCCGTGTTGTATTGCGTCATCACGCGCGCGGAGGTATCCACGCTGAAAGCCATCGTCAATGAATGCGACCCGCACGCGTTCATGGTCATCGGCGTGGCGCATGAAGTGTTGGGCGAGGGGTTCAAGCCGATAAAACAGTAGAGCGCGATGGTGAGCCGATCGGGAATGAGGAAAACAACGCCTGGGCGCGCGGCATCATGTGCCCGATTTTGTGTAAGTACCGCTTGGAGGTTGCTTTCCCTGAGGATGATGTCGCCTTGTATGTACCGCAGGATGGAGAGAAGGTGTGTCCGTGAGTCAGTTGGTATAAGGCGAATTCAATATATTCTCTTCTCCAACACCACTAACAACCTCGTCGCAAACAAGGCTGGGAACATATTCAGGAACTTCTCGAATGATTTTACAACCTGATACATCCCCGTCGGGTAGAGTTGCGGGCCGGAGTACCCGCCCGAGGCGGCGTACGCCAGCGCCGAGAGATGGATGGTTTTAATGCTCTTCCATGCTGTGAGTTGGGAACGGAACCGTTTGCCGACGAAAATGCGCGTGGCATTTCCCTGCGCGGCGTAGTAGTCCAAATGTTCAGGCGACCAGCCTGCGGGAGCGAGCCATTCGATATTCTTCGTAATGGCGATCGGCTCGATGTGAAAAACTCCATACACGACCAATCCCAGCAGGCTCATGCACGGTTCGAGCAGGATGACCCGTCCGCCGGGGCGGAGGACGCGGTGGAACTCGATTAAAGCCGTGCCGGGGTATTTCAGGTGATGAAAGACATCGGTCGAGATCAAATCTGAAATCGATTCGTCATCAAA
>CAYPCK010000603.1:0-1616 GCA_964409185.1 uncultured Anaerolinea sp.
TCGCTTCAGGTGCCCGGCGAACACAACGTCCGCAATGCGCTGGCGGTGCTGGCGGTCGTGGATGTGCTCGGTCTCTCGCGCGAAAAAGCCGCGAAGGCGTTGAGCAAATTCACGGGAACGGGACGCAGGTTTGAACTGCGGGGCGAAGCGGGCGGCGTCACGGTCTTCGATGATTACGCCCATCATCCCACCGAGATCAAAGCCACGCTTGCCGGCGCGCGGGCGCGCTATCCCGAACGCCGCATTTGGGCGGTCTGGCAGCCGCACACGTATTCGCGCGCGCAGGCGCTGTATCTCGAATTTTCGCGCGCCTTCAAAGACGCCGACGAGGTCATTGTCACCGAGGTATACGCGGCGCGCGAACCCATACAAGACTTCACCTCGGCAGAGATCGTCAGCGGCATGTCGCACCCCTCGGCGCGTTTTATCTCCGCGCTCCCCGCCGTGACGGATCACCTGCTCAAAAATTTGCAACCCCGCGATGTGTTGATCGTGCTTTCCGCCGGCGACGCCGACCGGGTATGCGTGGATGTTTTGAAAGCCCTGAAGGAGAGATGACATGACCAGACGAACGCTTCACCCCCGCAATTTCGACCTGCTTCCCCTGCGCGGGGTATTGCTCGCCGCCCAGCGCAACGCGCCCGCGATTGCGCCTTCCCCCGGCGCGGATGAACGGCAGGCGCGGTTGCTCATCGACAGGATGAAAAGCGCCCCTGCGATGAAAAACCTGTTTGCCGGCATCGCTGTGGAATCCTTCCGCCCAGCCAAACGCGCCGCGCTCGGTGAAATGGCGGAGAGCCATGCCTGAAAAAAAAGACATCAACAAGCCCGAGGTCTCCTTCCTCCCGCCGTTGAAGATGCTCCTGTCCTTTTTCGATACAGAGGCGCGCCAGCGCAAAGCGGAGAAGGCTCGCGACGACGATAAGAAATCGAAGGAAAAGACCGTGGAAAAGTTGATCGAGAAATTGAGTGAAAAGGATGAGTAGCGTGTCAGTCTCGAGCGGCGCTTGCGCCACGAAGAATCTCTTTCACGATGTTGGAGGCTCTTCGCTACGCTCAGAGTGACGCCATGAAATTATGGTAGCCCTAGCCCGCCCAGCTGACCTGTTGATCGCCAAATTCGGCGATGCGGTGAAAGAGCATGTGCCTCTTGCGCCGTATACTTCCGCGCGTATCGGCGGTCCGGCGGATATTTTCATCACCGTGGATTCCGTCGCCGGGTTGGCGCGCGCCGTCAAGTATTTATGGAAGAACGGCTTGCCCTTCCTTTTGTTGGGCGGCGGGTCGAACATCCTCGTCAGCGACAAGGGTGTGCGCGGCGTGGTGATCTTCAATCGCGCGAAAAAGGTCGCGTTTCACACCGGCGACCAGCCATCCGTCACGGCGGAATCGGGCGTTGTCTTCAGCAACCTCGCCAATCGCTGCGCGTCGAAGGGTTTTGCCGGCATCGAGTGGGCGGCGACGGTGCCCGGCACGATTGGCGGCGCGGTATATGGCAACGCTGGCGCGTTCGGAGGCGATATGGCTGGTAATTTGATTGCCACGGAACTGCTCACCGAAAATGGACGCGAGACATTCACCGTGGAGCAATTGGGATATGCCTACCGCTCGAGTGT
>CAYPCK010000604.1:0-1614 GCA_964409185.1 uncultured Anaerolinea sp.
CAAAGATGTCACAGTTTTGTGACACTGCTAAGGCTCCCTCACACTAACCCTCTCCCGAGTGGAGAGGGGATTCTCACCTCCTCGGCAGACGGAGCGAGAAAACCGTTCCGCGCGGTTCGTTCTGGCTTGATCGCACCCCGCAACCACCGCTGTGCAAAATGGCTATACGATTGACCAACGCCAGCCCCAACCCGCTCCCCTCCGTGCTCCGCGCATTGGAACCTCGATACAGTTCCTCGAAAATCTTCGACAAATCTTCGGATGCAATGCCCGCCCCCGAATCTGCCACTTCGATGACGATCGCCCGCCCATCCTCCATTGCCCGCACCTCCACCGGATCATTCGCGGACGTGAACTTGAGCGCATTTTCGACGAGGTTATACACCGCCAGCACCAG
This sequence comes from uncultured Anaerolinea sp., assembly GCA_964409185.1. Classification (GTDB taxonomy): domain Bacteria; phylum Chloroflexota; class Anaerolineae; order Anaerolineales; family Villigracilaceae; genus Defluviilinea. The sequence continues at coordinate 398 of CAYPCK010000604.1, forward strand.
CAAATCGCGGTCGCCGGTAATCATCGGAAACGGCGAGGGGATCTTGGGGATCAGCAGGCTGATACTGCGCCCTTCGTAGGCGGGAATGGCGCGCGCCGCATCCACCACATCTTCGAGCAGACCCGGCACATCCACTGGGTACCGCTCGATGGGGCGTTCGTCGAGGTCGGCGAGTTTGCGGAGGTCGGTGAGCAGGCGCGTGAGGCGTTCGACCGCTTTGCCGGCGTTTTGTCCCGCCTGCCAGCGCTCGTCCGCCGCCTGCGCTTCCTGCAAGTTGACCAATGCCGCGCGCAAACCCGTTAGCGGATTTTTGATCTCGTGATCGAGCCGCCTCAAAAAGTGACGGCGCTTTTGTTGCACTTCCTCCACATAATCTGCATATAGCGTTTGTGCTTCGGAGATGCGTCGTTTATCCCAATAGCGGAGGAGAAGGTTGACGCTAGTTACAGAAAAGCCGATGATGAACGCAAACAAGGCAGTATTCCGAATGGACAAGCCCAGCACCAAGCCAAAGATTCCCACGTCGATCGTAGTGAGCGTCGGAGGAATATACGGCAGAAGTAGCCAGGCGATAAGGGCAAGCAACAACCCCACCAGCACCGGCAGGGAGAGTTGGAAAACCATCCGCCACTTTCGCGTTATCTTCCTCATTTATCCCTCTCCATGGACCGACGCGACAAAGCGATAGCCTTCGCCAGGGATCGTTTCGATGAAGCGCGGGTCGGCAGGATCATCGTTCAGGGCGCGGCGTAACTCTGCCATGCGCGTGTCCACAGTGCGGGTGCCGGCAGGATATTCCCAGCCCCACACCGCATCGAGCAGGCGTTCGCGCGAAATAGATTCATCGGGATGTGTCATCAGGTATTCGAGCACCGCGAGGGCTTTTGGAGTGAGTTCGATGGATTCACCGGAAAGGCTGGCGCGGCGCGCGCGGCGATCAAGCACAAGGTCGCCGGCGGTGAGCAACCAGGCTGTGGACAACGACCGTTCACCGGGTCGTACCCGCCGCAACACGGCGCGGATACGCGCCAGCAGTTCATGCGGATCGAACGGTTTGTTGAGGTAATCATCCGCGCCTTCTTCAAGGGCAAGCGCGCGCTCGGAGGCTTCGCCGACTTGCGTGAGGAGAATGGTCGGGGTCCAGATGTTGAGTTTGCGCAGGCGGCGTAACGCCTCGCGCCCGTCCATACGCGGCATGAGCACATCGAGAATGATAA
>CAYPCK010000605.1:0-1606 GCA_964409185.1 uncultured Anaerolinea sp.
TCAGCCAGATCCTCTAGTACGGGGAGGACACGGTAATCTTTTTTTTGATCGGTTCCGTCCGCCGGTCGCTGACCGGCTCCACGAGGACAGATACGATGGTGCTTGCGATTCTCCGTCCCGGCGAGGGGCAAGTCTCGCTCATTTCCATCCCGCGCGACCTGTGGGTTTCGATCCCCGGGTTCGAAAACAACCGCATCAACACCGCCTACCAATTGGGAATTTCCACCGGCTATCCCGGCGGCGGACCCGCTTTGCTCAAAGAGACCATTCAATACAACCTCGGCATCCGCGTGGATCATACCGCCATGGTGGACTTTAACGGCTTTGCCGACATCGTCAATACGCTTGGCGGCGTGGATGTGCCGGTCTCGTGCCCCTACACCGATTGGCGCCTCATTGCCCCGGGGTATGACCCTGAAAACGAAGACAACTGGTATTTGTACACCGCTGAACCGGGCGTCATCCACATGGACGGCGACCTTGCCCTGTGGTACGCGCGCTCGCGTCAAAAGTCCAACGATTTCGATCGAGGCCGCCGCCAACAGGAGGTTCTACGCGCTTTGTTCGCGCAGGCGTTGCAAGCCGGCACCCTGACGCGCATCCCCGAATTGTATGAAAACTTCAAAGAGACTATCGAAACCGATCTCAGCCTGAGTGACATTCTGCAACTCTCCGTCTATGCCCCGCAAATGACGAACGCCGACATCCGCAGTTATTACATCCGACCGCCGTATGTCAGTTCGTGGATCACGGACGGCGGCGCGTATGTTCTCCTCCCGGATAACGATCGGCTTTCGCAGATGCTTGCCGAAGCGCTCTCCCCGGCGCCGCAAGTTGCCCAGCGGCAGGCAGTCACCATCGAGGTGATGAATGGCACGTCCATCCCCGGTTTCGAAACGCTCGCGGCAACGCGCCTCAATTACGCCGGCTACGAAACGCGCATCATCCCCTCCGACCGGCAGGATTACATATCCTCCGTGTTGATCGATAAGACCGTCCTGCACGACCCAGCCTTCAGCGCCCCGCTCCTTCGCGTGATGGGACTCCCGCCCAACAGCCTGCTCTCCGGCGCGGACCCCAACAGCCCCTCGAACTTCCTGCTAATCCTCGGGTACGATTACGAACCGTGCTTCCAGCCGGAGAGTCTGGGGCAATGAACAAGGTTATAATTCCAAACAGGTATGACAATCCATAAAATCTCCGAGGTTGGCATTGTGTTGCGAAATGCCGTTGCCTTCAACTTCAAGAACAATTCCGAGGTCATGATGAACGCGGACTCTTTGTTGACCCGTGTCGGGCAATTGTTTGACTTGCTCGATTCCCGCCGTGTGGACTTTGTGCTCGTCGGCGGTATTGCCCTGTTGACGTATGTTGAAGGGCGCAACACTGAAGATATTGACCTGATCATGGCTTCTCCCTCGTTGGAAAAACTTCCGGAGATCGAAATCGAAAGCCGGGATATGTATTTCGCGCGCGGGAAGTTCGGCGAATTGCAGATCGACATCCTGCTGACGAAGAACCCCCTGTTCGCCAAAGTGGATAAGGAATACAGCACCGCCAGCCGGTTCATGGATCGCAAAATTCGCAGCGCCACCGTGGAAGGGTT
>CAYPCK010000606.1:0-1593 GCA_964409185.1 uncultured Anaerolinea sp.
GCACATCTTTCATCCGCGGCGGAACTGTATTACCGGCAAAGCGGAACCACCGACTGGCGGCGCGGACATCCGCTGCGGCGGATTGACGATGGCAGGCTGGCGGGCAGTTTATTCGGGTTATCTCCCTCCACTTCATACGATGTTCTCGTGGTTGATGGCGCGAGCGAAATTCTCGGTGTTGTCGTTACGCAGCCCGACGAATTGACATTCGCACCGATAGCGCTTCTGCGCGTCAACGACGATGCGCCGCCGGGCGGGAACGGTTCAACCTCCGCGCCGTTCCGCACGATCCAAGAGGCAGTCAACGCGGCGGGACCCGGCACCCAAATCATCGTCGCAGACGGCGTGTACCGCGAGAACGTCTCTTTTCCCACGTCGGGAATGCCGGGGAACTGGATTCAGGTCAAAGCGGAGGGAGGAGGCGCCATCCTCGAAGGAGCGGATCATCTCTCAGGCAATGTGTGGACTCCGGTCGAAGGAAAATCCAATCAGTGGTTCACGCAGATCGGCGGAGCCATCGGTAATCTGGCGCGCGATGGCAAACGCATGTATCAGTATGCTTCGATGAACGGGCTGAACGCTGGCACAGGACATAACAATATCCCCATTTCAGAAGGCTGGTTTTTCGACGCGGCAACACTGCGCCTGTACGTCCGCACATCGGACAATCCATCGTCCCACTCGTGGCAGGTGCCGCGCTTCAACCATGCGTTCGATGTAATCGGGCGCGAATGGATCTGGATCGAGGGCTTCGAGATGCGGTTCTACGGCACGCGCACCGACGGATGCGGCGTGTGCGCGTTGAATTCCTCGCATGTGGTGATTCGAAAAAATAAAATTCACAACCTTCAATTGGGCGTATTCATCAACTGGACGGGGGGCGATGCCTTCGGCAACGACACGCGCATCGAGTTCAATGAGATCCATGACCCCACCGCCAGCGATTGGCCATGGGATGCCGTCAAGGGAAGCGCGCACGAGGGCACAGGCATCGTCCTGCGCGGGCGCAACGGCGCGATCGTGCGCGGTAACGAGATTCATCACATCTTCAACGGCATTTATACCGGCGTGTCGGGTACGGCGGGCGAGAATCCCGCCATCGCGTTCGACGCCGATATTTACAACAACCGCATTCACGACATCGCCGACGATGGTTTGGAGCCTGAGGGCGCGTGCGTCAACCAGCGCTTTCGCAACAACACCCTTGACCGCGTCTTCAGCGGCATCTCGCTCGCGCCGATCACGTACGGTCCCGTGTGGGTATTGCGCAACACGGTCGCGAACTTTACCAGCAAAGCCTTCAAATGGGATCGCAACCCGGACGGCATCGTTTTCATCTATCACAATACCGCGTGGACGAACTCTCCCGACGCCAACGGCATGGACCTCATCAGCCCGGTGCGCAACACTACCATGCGCAATAATATCTTTCAGGTGAACGGCTTTACGATTTCAGAAAAAACCAGCGGTTCGGCAAACAACGATTGGAACAACGACAACCTGTACAACACGCGCACATCTAGCAACCCGCACTTCAAATGGGAAAATGTGAACTACAACCGACTGGCGAATTTTTGTAACGCCTCAGGACTC
>CAYPCK010000607.1:0-1582 GCA_964409185.1 uncultured Anaerolinea sp.
GCTGCGGGAGATTCGAGTCAGTCCCTTTGATGAAATCGCCAGCCTTGCCTTCAACCCCGATGGCACATTGCTAGCGGTGGGCGACAATGGCGGCATTGTCACTCTATGGGATGTGTCGGACTTGCGCTAGCCTGAAATACAAGTGAAAGGAAATAAAAGCATGAAAACTTCAAATAAAAGATTCCTTCTGGCGGTCGGGTTTTTGATGGGCTTAATGGTTGCATGCGCTTCTGCGGCTTTTCCCTCATCCGCACCCGCGCCTACAAACACGACCTTTCCCACGTCCATACTGGAAAACACAGCAACGCCTGCGCCCGCTCGCACCGGTCTTGATCCACCTCGACCACGCGGATACGAAAGCCGCCCTGTGACGCATGTACACGTTTCGCGGCAAGGACTGGGTGGATGCCACGCTCGAGGAAACCCTGCCGTATGCGTGGTACCAATCACGGGGCTACACCGATTTCGCCGGCTGGGTACGGTTTTTCGAAGCCTGGGGGCGGGTCCCCGAGCGGCTGTACCACGACTGGCAATATCGCAAGATCAACGTGATGAATCCCCACGACGGTTGGGCGCATGCGCATCGCCGGATCAATTCGTTTCTGGGGCTCGACTAAACAGCCCCGCCCTGATATTTTCCCATCATTTCCTCCAGCCGCTTCTTCACACTCTCCCACTCTGTATCCAAAATCGAATAGAACACCGAATGGCGGATGAACCCGCCGGGCAGGATCATGTGATTGCGGAGCACGCCCTCGCGCACCGCGCCGATGCGTTCGATGGCTTTTTGCGAGCGTTCGTTGCGCAGGTCGGTCTTCAATTGCACGCGGATCGCGCCCAGGGTCTCGAAGGCATGTTGGAACAAGAGATACTTGCATTCGGTGTTCACCGCCGTGCGCTGGAATTCGGGTCCGTACCACGTGCCGCCGACTTCGAGTCCGCGGTCGTTGGGCATGATGTTCAGGTAGCGTGTCGCGCCCGCCACACGTCCCGAGGCGAGGTGGATCGCGACGAACGGCAGGTCGGTCCCTTTATCGGCGCGGTTCAAAATATCGGTCACCCAGCCGCGCATATCGTCCACGGTATCCATTTTGCCGTACACCATGAACTTCCAGAAATCATGTCCCACGCCGATCTCTGCCAATGCTTCGACGTGGTCGAGAGTCATCGGTTCAAGGCGCGCGTGTTTCCCAATGAGAGTCACAGGTTTTATTTCCATAGAAATCCTCCAAGTACAAATTAACCTGATGGTTGAGCGCAGGCGGTCGAAACCACCATTAACCGAAGTAATTTTATAACAAAAACATGCTTGCGAACCTGTGGTTTCGATACGTCCCGCGAAGCCTGTCCTGAGCTTGCCGAAGGAAGCATGCGGGACTACTCAACCACCGGGTTTCCTATAATCTCAACCATTCCTTCTCCTCCATATCTTGTGTGGGTAAGTATGGCATCGTTGGACCCTCCACGCCGAGCAATTCGCTCAACGCGGCGCGGACGGCGATGCGGTCATCCCACAGAAATTCCTTTGCGCCGAAACACAGCGACTGTTCGTGCCCCTTCCCACAAACTAAAACGACATCGC
>CAYPCK010000608.1:0-1573 GCA_964409185.1 uncultured Anaerolinea sp.
GGATCAAAACCAAAAGCAGAGCCAGCGCCAGCAAACTGCCCAACCCCCGCACCACGGTCTGGCGGTTTTGTCTGAGCCAATTAATCATCGTCGAGATTGATTTTTGTGCGCACAGTGTAGGTCGGCTTGCGCTGCGATTCGTGATAGGTGCGCACGAGTAATTCCGCGATCAGCCCCATCAGCATGGATTGAAAGCCGAGGATGAAGAACATGACACTGGTCTGAAAGAGAGGCGAGCCCGTCACACCGACAAGGAAGAAGATGCGCCGGACGAAAAGATAGATCATGATGAGGGCGCTAAGGATCATCAACGCGCCGCCGGTTCCGCCGAAGAGATAGATGGGTTTGGAAGAAAAGCTGACGAGAAACTTTACTGTAAAGAGATCAAGGATGACTTTCGCGGTTCGTTCCAGCCCGTACTTGGTCTTGCCAAAGCGGCGGGGCTGGTGGTTGACGACGACTTCCGCGATGCGCGCGCCGACGGAATGGGCGAATACGGGAATGAAGCGGTGCATCTCGCCGTAGAGACGGAATCCTTCCAACGCTTCGCGGCGGTAGGCTTTGAGCGTGCATCCGTAATCGTGCAGTTCAACGCCGGTAACGAGTGAGATGATCTTGTTCGCCAGCATCGAGGGGAAGTTGCGGGTGATGGCGTTGTCCTTGCGCTGTTTGCGCCAGCCGCTGACCAGGTCGTAACCTTCGTCGAGCTTTTCCAACAGCATGGGGATGTCGCGCGGGTCGTTCTGCAGGTCAGCGTCGAGCAGGACAATGATGTCGCCCTGGGAATAATCCAGCCCGGCGGCGATGGCGGCGGTCTGCCCGAAGTTGCGGCGAAAGGAAATGACACGCACATGCTCGGGGTGTTTTTCCGCATGTTCGCTGAGAATGGGTAAGCTGTTATCTTGGGAACCGTCATCCACGTAGATGACCTCCCAGGTCTTTCCGAGCGTTTTCATGCTTTCCATAATGGCTTCGAACAGCATCGGAAGGTTATCCTGTTCATTGTAAACAGGGATGATGAGCGAAAGGTTCATGGGAGTCGTTGAAATATCCTGAGTTCGGCGCCTTCATTGCAGGATTGCGAAACCGGGGGCTTGGCAAACTCCTGGAATTCAGCCGGGGTGAGGAAGTCCTTCCAGTCCGCATATCGTTTGGCTTCGATGATGAAGACGTCGGCTTCGGCGCGCCAGCGGTCGGCGAGTTCGCCGTTCCAGTGGCTGAAATAATAGAGCACGTCCGGGTCGCCGCCGATATGGAATGTGTAGCCGTCGTTAATCTGCGGCGGGAAGATGCGCGCTTTTGGCACGTAGATCATCGGTGTGAAGGCGTTTCCGCCATCCCAATATACCAGACTATCGGGCGGGATGACCGCGGCGAGATACGCGCCGAGTTCTTCATGGTCGCGGATGATGTCGGTTTCGGCGCAGTCGGGTCGGCTTTCGCCGAGGTGCAGGATGGGGGATAGGGCGAAACCTGCGACGAGGAAGGAGTTGACGAGTGCCAGGGTGAAGTTGGTTTGTCTGCGTTTCGAAAAGGAAAATACGAGGATCACAACGCAAAGCGCAATAACCAG
>CAYPCK010000609.1:0-1565 GCA_964409185.1 uncultured Anaerolinea sp.
TATCCATGAATGACATAATTCCTTCTCCTTTGTTTTGCAAAGCAAACGCCTAACTAGGGTTTATGCGGACACATTACTAAAAACCTTTGGGCGGATGCGTCCGCCTAATCCCCTAAATCATTTAGGACATTAGACGGCATAGATTAAAATTGAATGAACAGATTATAGACTTGCCAAATTACTGTGTCAACGGACTCAGATGGCTCGTTTTCCTCGCAACACTTCCACACCCTCACGCGAATACCCCAACAACCCCGTCAGCACCTCCTCCGTATGCTGACCCAGCACCGGCGGCGGCTTTTGGATCTCCGCCGGGGTGGCGGAAAATTTATACGGGAAGCCGGGCAGTTTCACCGTCCCGGCGGAGGCGTGTTCGGTTTCCAGAATCATGTCACGGGCTTGCGTCTGCGGGTGGGCGAACACATCGGGGATCGAGTTGATTCGTCCGCAGGGCAAGCCCGCCTTCACCAGACTCCCAAGCCAGTCGTCCGCATTTTTTTGCGCGAACGTCCTGTTGAGTTCGTCCACGAGCGCGGCGCGGTTCGTCACACGCTTTCCGTTGGATGCGAATCGCTCGTCGGCTTTCAGGTCGGCGCGGTCGAGCGCGTCGCACAACAAACCCCATTGCTTTTCGTTGGCGACGCCCAACATGAACCAGCCATCGCGCGCGCGAAACGAATCGTACGGGACGAGATTCGGATGCGCGTTGCCGAGGCGGCGCGGCGGATTTCCCCCGACCAAATAGTTGGACGCTACATTCGTGAGCAGCGCAATGTGTGAATCGAAAAGCGAAATATCCACCAGTTGACCTTCGCCCGTGAGATCGCGCGCGCGCAGCGCGGCAAGGATCGCGGTGGCGGCGAACATGCCCGAGGTGATGTCGGTGATCGGGATGCCGACGCGCGAGGGCGGTCCATCCGCGGGACCCGTGATGCTCATCATGCCGCCCTCGCCCTGGATGACCGCGTCATACCCGGGGCGGTCTGCATACGGACCTGTGCGGCCGTATCCGCTCACCGAGCAATAGATCAACTTGGGATGCAGCGCGCGCAGTTGTTCATAACCCAAGCCGAGTTTATCGAGATCGCCCGTGCGGTAATTTTCGACCAGCACATCGGAGATGCCCGCCAGTTTGCGGATGATCTCCTGCCCTTCTTTGCTTTGGATGTTGACGGTCACGCTTCGTTTGTTCCGGTTCGCCGCGATGAAGTACGCCGACTCGCCGGGATAATTCCCATACGGCTCGCCCACGAACGGAGGTCCCCACCCGCGCGTTTCATCGCCCACGCCGGGACGCTCGATCTTGATCACGTCTGCTCCCAAATCGCCGAGCATCATCGTGCAGTATGGTCCCGCCAGCGCGCGGGTGATATCGAGAATGCGAATGTTTTGGAGGGGTTGCATGTTGGCAGTATAAACGGTTCTTTTGTAAAAAACAATAAATGTTCATGCGTTGTAGGGGCGACCCGACGGGTCGCCCCTACACAATAACAACGATATAATTCTTGCTCATGCCAACCCTCGCCGAACTGATCGCTGAAAAATTATCCCACACCAACGTGGAT
>CAYPCK010000610.1:0-1563 GCA_964409185.1 uncultured Anaerolinea sp.
GGCGCGACCACGGCGGGGTGGCATTTTTCGACCTGCGTGACCGGAGCGGGACAGTCCAGGTCACCATCAACCCCGACTTGCCCGCAGACATGCTGGCAAAAATAGCGGATGTCCGCTTCGAGTGGGTTCTGCAAATCGAGGGTCTTGTTCAGAAACGACCCGAAGGCATGGCAAACCCTAAAATGGAAACGGGCGCGATCGAGGTTATCGCAAAGAATGTGACCATTCTCAACCCCGCCAAGACATTGCCCTTCATGGTCAGTTCCGACGCCGACCTGCCCGACGAAAACGCGCGCCTCAAATACCGCTACCTCGACCTGCGCCGCGAACGGATGACCCGCAATATCGTTCTACGGCACAAGGTGATCAAGTTCATGCGCGATCATCTCGATCAACAGGGCTTCCTCGAGATCGAAACGCCCATCATGTTCAAAGCGACTCCCGAGGGTGCGCGCGATTACCTTGTGCCGTCGCGCTTGTACCCCGGGCAATTCTACGCCCTGCCGCAGTCGCCACAACAGTTGAAGCAATTGCTGATGGTGGCGGGCATGGACAAGTACTTCCAGATCGCGCGCTGTTTCCGCGATGAGGACCTGCGCGGCGACCGTCAGCCGGAGTTCACCCAACTCGATCTTGAGATGTCGTATGTCCATCGGGATGATGTGCTTGCCGTCGTGGAGGAGTTGTACACTAAGATGATTCCCGCGGTCGCGCCGCAGAAAAAGTTATTATCCACGCCTTGGGTTAAACTTTCACACCACGAAGCGGTGGAGCGATTTGGTACGGATAAACCCGACCTGCGCTTCGGCATGGAATTGGTTGACGTGAGCGATGTGTTCGCCAGAAGCGAATTCAAAGTTTTCAAGTCCGCGCTGGAAGCGGGCGGAATTATCAAGTGCATCGTCGCGCCGAAATCGGCGGATATGTCGCGCAAGGAAGTGGATGCGCTCACCGAGTCGGCGAAGTCGCTGGGGGCGAGGGGACTAGCGACGCTGGCGGTGACAGCCGAAGGGTTGAAAGGAACCGCCGCGAAGTTTGTCACCCCTGAGGAAGGGGAGGCGGTCAAAGCCAAGGTTGGCGCGAAAGAGGGTGACCTCATTCTGTTCGCGGCTGATTCGCGCGCCGTTGTCAACAAAGTCCTTGGCGGGTTGCGTTTGATCTTACGCGATACCCTGGATCTTGCCGATAAGGATTTGATGGCGTTTGCATGGATCGTGGACTTCCCGATGTTCTCGTGGAACGAAGAGGAACAGCGCTGGGATGCCGAGCATCATCCGTTTACGATGCCCCAAGTGAACAATCTTGATAAATTCGATACCGACCCTGGTTCGATCCTTTCGGATGCATACGATATGGTGTGCAACGGCTATGAGATGGCGTCGGGTTCGATCCGTATCCATCGCCGCGATATTCAAAATAAGATCTTCCAAATGCTTGGGCATTCCGAGGAAGCGATTCAAGCCAAGTTTGGTCACATGCTTGAGGCATTCGAGTATGGAGCGCCTCCGCACGGCGGCATGGCTCCAGGCATTGACCGCCTCGTGATGTTGCTGGCGGACGAAC
>CAYPCK010000611.1:0-1559 GCA_964409185.1 uncultured Anaerolinea sp.
CGCCCATGATGACGAGTTCCTTCACGGCTTTGGCAAATTTCGGCTCCTTGCGAATCGCCATGGCAATGTTGGTCAGCGGACCGATGGGGAAGATACTCAGATCACCCGGCTCGGCAAGCGCGCGTTCGATCAGATAGTCCACGGCATGCTTTTCAACAGGTTTGTTTTTCGGTTCGGGCAATTTTGCCTTGCCTATACCGCTCTCGCCATGGACGCGCGCCGCCGCCCGCAGGGGTTGTACCAGCGGCACCGCACTCCCCGCGGCGACCGGGATGTGACCCGCGCCGGCAAGTTCGAGCACTGCGAGCGCGTTGTGGGTGGCGGTCTCGAGCGTGACGTTGCCCTGTGTGGTGGTCAACGCTTCGATTTGAATCTCCGGCGAGGCAAGCGCGAGCAAAAAGGCGAACGCGTCGTCGATGCCGGGGTCGGTGTCAATGAGAATACGTTTGGGAGGCATAAGAGAAATGGGTAATTCGTAATTGGTTTGAAGTTGAGAATTAGCGATTGGAGAATTTTTCGAGGAAAGAGTCAACTTCCTCTTTCGTCGGCAGGGAGGGTTGCGCGCCGAATTGGGTTACTGCCAGCGCGCCGCACGCGCAACCATAGCGGACAGATTCCTCGATGGATTTGTTTTCTAACAATGATGCTGCAAATCCTCCGATGAAGGCGTCGCCGGCGGCGGTGGTGTCAATAACTTTCACTGGAAACGAGTCTACGCGTTTACTTGTTTCCCTGTCTACAATCAACGCACCTTTGCTTCCAAGTGTGCCGATTACGTTTTTTGCGCCGCGTTTTATCAACGCCCGCGCCGCCTTTTCCGCGGAGGCGCTATCTGTAACGGATATCTCTGTGAGCAGGCTCAATTCGGTTTCGTTGGGGATGATGAAATCGGCGAGCGAGATCAACTCGTCTGGCAGTGTTTTGGCAGGCGCGGGGTTCAAGATCACACGCACGTTATTTTCTTTGGCGCGTTGCGCGGCGCATAAAACAACGTGTACGGGTATTTCGAGTTGAAGGAGGAATAATTGGTAATTGGTAAACCGGGCATTGTTCACGTCCGATTCCGAGACCATGCCGTTTGCGCCGGCCGACAATACGATGCTGTTTTGCCCATTGGAATCCACGACGATGATCGCTGTTCCAGTGGAAGAGTCATCGCGTTGCACGAGGGTCGCGTCCACGTTATTTTGTTTGAGGTTGCCGAGAAGAAAATCGCCGAAGTTGTCTTTACCCACGCGACCGAGCATCGAAACGGTTGCGCCGAGCTTCGCCGCGGCGACGGCTTGATTCGCTCCCTTGCCGCCGGGAATCACCTGCAGGTCTTCACCGCTGATCGTTTCGCCGGGTTGCGGAAAGCGCGGCGCGCGCACGACGAGGTCTGCATTGAGCGAGCCGACGACGAGGATGTTGGGCATGGGTAGATTATACAAGTGTTTGATTCAAAAAGTGACTGTCATCTTTAAGATGACAGTCACTTGATTAGCAGTGCCCCCACGGGAATTCGAATCCCGGTTTAAGCCTTGAGAGGGCTTCGTCCTGGGCCACTAGACGATGGGGGC
>CAYPCK010000612.1:0-1555 GCA_964409185.1 uncultured Anaerolinea sp.
TCGAGACCCTTCGCTATCGCTCAGGGTGACACGCTGTAAGGTTATTCAGGTTAACTTGAATAGTATCCTTTGTGCCCTTTGTGGTTAATTCTTTTCAATGTAAGACTTGCAAAACACAATGCGTCCTTCAATTCGGAGGCAAATATGGCTGATTTGTTGCACGTAGATGAAGCGAACTTTCAAACCGAAGTGATGAACGCCAGCGAGCCGGTGCTGGTGGATTTCAGCGCAGTGTGGTGCCAGCCCTGCAAAATGCTCGACCCAGTCGTCAAGCAACTGGCAGGCGAGTGGGAGGGCAAGGTGAAAGTCGTGAAGATCGATGCGGACGAGAACCCCAACCTCGTCATGCAGTTCGGCGTGATGGGCATCCCCACCCTGCTGTTTATGAAGAACGGCGAGATCAAGGAACGCATCACCGGCTTTTTACCGAAAGAGAAACTGATCGCGCGGTTCAGTCCGCACTTCAATTAGTTTCTGCCACAGAGACACAGAGAACACAGAGAAAAATCTTTGTGTTCTTTTTAAGCAAATCGTCGAATGTTTCTTTACAGATATTGACCGCCGACCGCAGACCATAGACCACGGTCCGCCGTCGGCGGTCGGCTTGTAGTGTTAAATTTCTTTTGGCGTTCTACTTATTTCTTCATCAACGCATCGAGTTCAGAAAAATCTACGCGGGAAGTAAGATCCAAACTCATCGGCGAGACAGAAACCATCCGCTTCTTACGCAGAACGTACACATCCGTATCTTCCGGTTCATTATCGAACACACCGGCTTCGCGATAGCCGATCGTGCCGCGCTCCTCCCACGACTTGCGTTCAGCGGGAATCGGCTCGTAATATCGTTGACGGGAAACCCGCGTCAATTGCCAGGGGGTATCTGGCGCCGCATCGGCAGGGATTTCCACCTTGAGCAGGTCCACATCGGCGGGAAATTTTTTCTCCAGCAACATGCGGGCAAATTTCACGGCAAACATCGCCGCGATCGGGAATTCCACATCGGTAGAATACGAGAGGTGATATTTTGAATCGGTCTCCAACGAGATCGCCAGCGAAGGGATTCCCAGCGAGGCGGCTTCAAGCGCCGCGCCGACTGTGCCGGAGATCGTCACACCTGAGGCGACGTTTTCGCCGTAGTTGATTCCCGAAACGACGAGGTCCGGTTTGCGCTTCATTACATCGTAGATTCCGTGCAAGACCGCCTGCGCAGGACTCCCGCCCACTGCGAACACGCTCCATTCCTGACCCTTGACCTGCACCCGCTCCTCACGAATGATCCCATCGGACGTATTGGGCAGGCTCCGTCCCATGCCGGATGATTGATCGCGCGGCGCGGTCACGGTAACATACCCAAGTTCCGAAAGAGAAGCGGCGGCAGCCCACAAGCCGGGGGAACGAATCCCATCATCATTGGTTAATAGGATTTGTGGTTTGTTCGTTGACATGATTTTTATCCGTTGAATTTGAAAACAAAAAGGAGCGGCGTTCCGCTCCTCGATGATGGCGCCCTCGGCGCGACTCGAACACGCGACCTATTGCTCCGCAAGCAAGCGCT
>CAYPCK010000613.1:0-1548 GCA_964409185.1 uncultured Anaerolinea sp.
GTGCATGGAATTTTCCACCCCAATCGTTTCGTCAACGAGTGGGCGGGGCGCGCGCTGGCGGCGTTCTTCCCGACCGGCTTCACCCTGCAACGCATCGCGCATCTCGGGCATCACCGCCGCAACCGCACCGACGCGGAACTGTTCGATTACTACAAGCCGGGCGACAACCTGCTGGCAAAATATTTTCAATGGTACGGGATTCTGACCGGCATCTACTGGCTGATTCCACCGATGGCTTCGCTTCTTTTCCTGATTACGCCTGTTCCCCTCCTCAAGCGGATCATGGAGTACAGCAAGACCTCCGACCTTTCGTACCAGACCAGCGCCGACGGGATGCTCTCCGGCTACAAGTCCGCGCCGTTCGCCCGCATCAAACTTGAGATTCTGTTCAGCATCCTTGCGCAAGCCGCGATCATTTATTTTCTCGACCTCCACTGGGTTGGCTGGCTGGCGTGTTACGCCGCGTTCGGTTTCAACTGGTCATCCCTGCAATACACCGACCATGCCTTCTCCGAACGCGACGTGTACGACGGCGCGTGGAACCTGCGCGTCAACAAAGTGGTGCAATATATCTTCCTGAACTATCACCACCACAAGGCGCATCACCAGAACCCGACCATCTCGTGGCTGTACCTCGGCGAACACATTGACGAGGACGAATTCCGCCCGACGTTTATGGAAATTTACCTGAAGATGTGGCGCGGACCGCGCCCCGTCGCGGAGTCGAACGCCGCCGCAAGTGATATCGTCCCGGCGGGGAGGATTGAATCAAAACTCGCGAATTAATTCGAACCACTCCCCCCACCCGGTTGATTTTTGCAAAACCCCGGGCTTGATGTTCCCCAGTTTGATTCCCCGCGCCTGGCAGGCGTTGAGGTACGTCTCCGCGCCGCGCGCCACAGCGACGACCATCGGTTCGTTCAGTTGACCGAGCCTGCGGCAGTAATCGTAGTGAAAGTTTTCGCGCAAGATCGAATCCAAACCGGCAGCCAAAGATTTTCGCAGTTCCATTGTCGGGTGGTTCGGCAATTCAATGTAGAGGATGTAGCGGAATCCGTCGGCGTCATCGGGGGCGAGCAAGAAAAATGCCGGGGACAGGCGACGCGCTGAAAACAGCCGTTCGAGCGCGTGTGCCGCGAATCGCTCGTTGAGTTTCTCGCCGAAATAATCCGAGACGTTATCCGCTTTGCCGATAAATTTCAGGAGTGGAATTTCGCCGTAAAACCCGGTCACTTCGACAACGTCCTGCACTTGATAGCGATACAGCCCTCCGCCGGTGGTGACGACAACCGAGTAGGTCCTATCTTTTTCCACGCGATGCGCGGGCAGGAGGTCGCCCGCCTCGCTGAGAAATTCAAAGTAATGCGACGTGACTGCCAGCGCGCCGCCAGAATGCCCAACGAGCGGAAACGAAACAAACGCTTCGGTGGCGAGCAATCCCTTGGGTTGGATGATCACGTTTGGAAATTTCTCCTGCAAGTCTTTCGCATACGATTTCGATGCGCCATCTCCCCAGCAGCTGATGAGGGCGAGGTTGCGCCAGATGGA